>JAYUOV010000073.1:0-17674 GCA_043760535.1 Chitinophagaceae bacterium | reverse complement strand
TTACAAAACTACCATCGGGTTTTGTTGTTATTTCGTGGTTAAAAAACGGCTCGTGGCTTACTATTACCTGCGAATCTTTGGTAATGCACACATCCATTTCTAGTGTATTTACGCCAAGGTCTATGGCTTTTAGCATAGCTGGTATTGTATTTTCCGGCATCAGCCCACGGCAGCCCCGGTGCCCTTGCAGGTCGAATTTGAATTTTTCGGTTTTATTCAAGTTATTGAGGTTGTTACAGGCGATGAGAAAGAATAGTAACGGCAGTACTTGTTTCATATTTAATGGTTCAATAAACAATCCGGCTTTTTTTAAAATGGCAACTTCGTTTGTATGTTTTGGTGCAGCTTTTTTGTGTTAAAATGTACTGTTTCTACCGGCACTTTTCCTTTTTCAAACCAATCTCCCTCTAAACTGGAAGAAACAACGATTGGCATTCTTTTTTTTGAATTATGAATTGCAGCCATTTGCTCATTGGCCTCGGTAGTTAATATAGTATAGGTTTTTATTACTTCACCTGTTTGCTTCTCTGTCCAAATATTAAATAAACCTGCAAGGGCAAAGGCCTCTTCATTGGGCAATGTCATTTCATATTTTTGTTTCTGTTTGCCTTTTTCGTCCAGCCATTGCCATTCGTAAAATCCATCAATAAGAATGAGGCATCTATTCTGTGCAACATTTTTAAACGATGGCTTTTCGTGAATCGTTTCTATTTTGGCATTCAATGTATTTTTTCTGATCGCTTTTTCATTTGCCCAATGAGGAACTAAACCCCAGTAATACATCTCAATTAAATCAGTGTCTTTATTGGTAATAATGGGTGTAGATTTAAAATCGAATGCATTATAAACCGCTGGTTGAAAGCTTTCACCTTCTTTAAAAGTTGCTTTAAAACGCTGCTCTAACTGCTTTGCTGTTTTGGTTTGTTTGGTATGGTAGCACATTGTAATTAAAAGAAAAAATGCTTATAATTTGTTATTTTAAGTCCATTTACAATTGCTGCATCGTTTTAGCCATTGCTTGCTCGTCGGCATTTCCTTTTTCCAATTCAGTTACTATGTTTTCAAAACTCTGTTTGTCACGGTTTTGGCTTAGCTTAAATACATGCTGTAAATCGGTTATTTCTATTTCGATACCCACAATGGCTTTCATCAGCGAAGCCATATAATCATAGGATAAATGCTTAACTAACGATGGAGATTCAGGGTTGTTTTCAAATGTATCTGTAAGGTCGGTCAGTAGTTGCAGCAATTCACCCGGGCCTGTAAACTGTAGCTTACCCTGAGCATGAACGGAGCGGTAATTCCAGGTGCTACCCTGCTTTGGGTTAGTGTACCAACTGGCACTTACATAGGTGTGGGTACCGCTAAAAACCACCAGCACATTAGCATCTTTTTCCAACGCCAGATGATGGTCGGTTTTTCGCATAATATGCCCCCGGAGTATCAGTTTGCCATCACGTTCGGCAAACAAAACCGGCACTTGCGTAGCCACAGGATACACTTCACCTTTCACAATCAGCATTACAAAAGGATGTGCTTTCATAAAATCAATTACCTGCTGCTCATTGTTGGCTTTAAAGTAAGGTAGGTTGTACATAGTCTGAATCAGGATTTATACATGATTAAACGGATTTGCAAAATTCGTTTAAGATTTTATTTGCAACTTTTCAAAAACCGATTGAGTAAATTTTATAAACTGCCAACTAAAAAACTGCCAACTGAGCCTTATTCCACCATCTCCACCACTTTCGTTACATCTACATTGGCATTACGCATGGCGATGCTGCGAACGGTTTTGCTGGCAAAATCCATAAATGCGTGTTTGGTAATCCGGTCGTCGCCCACCATGGCGGGGATACCAATATCGCCACCTTCACGAATGCTTTGCACAATTGGTATTTGCCCAAGGAAAGGCAAATCGTATTCTTCTGCCAGCTTTTTACCACCATTTTTGCCAAAAATATAGTAGCGGCTGTCGGGTAATTCTGCTGGGGTAAACCAGCTCATATTTTCTACCAAACCAATAATAGGCACTTTTATTTGAGCCTGGCCAAACATGGCGATCCCTTTTTTAGCATCGGCCAGCGCCACATCCTGCGGCGTGGTAACCACTACCACTCCGGTTATCGGCACGGTTTGCACCATCGTTAAATGAATGTCGCCGGTGCCGGGTGGCATATCTATTACCAGGTAATCGAGGTCGCCCCATTCTACATCGGTAACAAATTGCTTAATGGCACTGCTGGCCATGGGGCCACGCCAAACCACCGCACTTTTATCGTCCACCAGCAGGCCAATGCTCATCAGCTTAATGCCGTAACGTTCCAGCGGAACAATCAGGCCTTTACCATTGCCGCCATCTTTCATCATGGGGCGTTCTCCACGTACGCCAAACATTATAGGTACGCTTGGGCCGTAAATATCGGCATCCATTAAGCCCACTTTGGCTCCGCCAGAACTCAATGCAAGTGCAAGGTTTGCTGCCACTGTGCTTTTGCCTACGCCGCCTTTACCGCTAATTACGGCAATAATATTTTTTACATTGGGCAATACATTATCGCCTTTCAGTCTTTTGCTGGTGGTGTTGCTGGTAAAATTTACCTGCACCACGGCTTCTTTATTTACCAATAATTTTATGGCATTTACACAAGCCCCCTGCATCATATCCTTCATAGGGCAAGCGGGTGTGGTAAGTACTATGGTAAAGGCTACATTGATTCCGTTTATCTCAATATCCTTAATCATGTTCAGGGTTACCAGGTCTTTTCCAAGGTCGGGTTCCTGTACATTGCTGAGGGCATTTAATATTTCTGCTTCGGTCATCACTCAAATTTTAGTTAAAAGAAAATTTTAATTGCAAAAGTAACCGCTGAAAGGGCAACTTTGTTTTTTTGTAAACATGATTTACGATACAGAATTTTATGAGAATACAGATAAAACGAATTGGTGCGAATACATGAAGATTTTTTAACAAAAGAGCAGGTTGAATTTGTTATGTAAGTAGAAAAGGAAGCTACCCCGAGTGGCACCACCAATTATTGGTTTTGAACAAGATTTGATTCTTTTAAAAAAAATATCTTTTAAAAAACAAGTAAAAGAATTTTACCCATGAAGTAGAAGACAAAAGAAAAACTACATTTGAAAACGCCTGAAAAAAATTAATGAAGAAATTATTACCACTCCTTGTAGCCAGCTTAATTGCTTTTTCTGCAAAAGCTCAACTGTTTCAGCAAATTAAGAATAAAACCGATTCGGTAGTGCAGCTTTACGGTGTGGTTATGACCGCGGATAGCCTCCGGGCTTTGTCTGATGCAAGTGTGGTAGTGGTGGGCAAGGGCCGTGGTACCATAACCAATTATCAGGGTGTTTTTAGTATAGCAGTAATGAAAGGCGATTTGGTAGAGTTTTCAACGGTTGGTTACAAGTCTAAAACGATTACCGTGCCCTCTAATCTTGAAGGCAATGAATACAGCATCGTACAACTTTTGGTAGATGACACTGCTTACTTGCCGGGTACCATTATCCGGCCAAGACCAAGCCGGGCACAGTTTGAAAGGGATTTTATTAATACCGACATACCATTTGACCAATACGAAATAGCCCGGCAAAATACAGAAGAAAGCAAGCGGCGGATATTACTAAATTCATTACCTACAGATGGCCGCGAGGCAGTAACCTACTCGCTAAAGCAAGCTGGTAATAGAGCCTATTATGCTGGGCAGGTACCGCCTATGAATATTATGAATCCATTTGCCTGGGCAGAATTTATTAGGGCATGGAAGAGAGGGGATTTTAAGAGAAAGAAGTAAAACGCTAATGGGCAGATAAACAAATGGGCAAATAGAAAAATGAAATCGCAATCAAAAACATTGCATTATCAATTTTTTTTATTTTTTCAATGAAGTTAACATTTGCACATTTGTACATTAAATCATTTGCAAATTATTTTCATGATTCAAAACGTTTCCGTTATAGGCGCCGGCACCATGGGTAATGGCATAGCACATGTATTGGCCCAGTATGGTTTTAAAACCAATATTATAGACGTAAGCCAGCCCCAACTGGATAAGGCTTTAGCCACAATAGCCAAAAACCTCGACAGGCAGGTGGCTAAAGGAAGTATAGACGAAGCTGCCAAACAAAATACACTGGCCAATCTAAGTACATTTACCTCGGTTACCGAGGGCATCTCTAATGCCGAACTTGTGGTGGAGGCCGCTACAGAAAACACCGAACTGAAGCTCAGAATTTTTAAGCAACTGGGCGAAGAAGCCCCTGCCAATTGCATACTGGCCACCAATACTTCCAGCATTAGCATAACCAAAATAGCCAGCGTTACAGGCCGTGCCGATAAGGTAATAGGTATGCACTTTATGAACCCCGTTCCGGTAATGAAACTGGTGGAAATTATTAATGGCTATGCAACCGATGCAGCGGTTACCAATGAGATAGTAGAGCTAAGCAAAGTGCTGGGCAAAGTGCCTTGTGTGGTTAACGATTACCCTGGCTTTATAGCCAACCGCATACTGATGCCGATGATTAACGAAGCTATTTGCAGCTTATTTGAAGGTGTGGCTGGCGTTGAAGAAATTGATACGGTAATGAAACTGGGAATGGCCCACCCAATGGGGCCATTGCAATTGGCCGACTTTATTGGCCTGGATGTTTGCCTCAGTATCCTCAACGTTTTACACTATGGGTTTGGCAACCCAAAATATGCCCCTTGCCCGTTGTTGGTGAATATGGTGATGGCTGGTAAACTGGGGGTAAAAAGCGGCGAAGGATTTTACACTTATACGCCGGGCTCTAAAGATTTACTGGTAAGTAGCAGGTTTAAATAGCATTGGAATAATTGGGTTTCAAGGATTTTGATACCATTTAAATTAAAAGTGCCATCTGAGTAAGAAAATAATTTTAAAAAACTTCTATACTTTTTAAATAATTTTAGTTTCTTTGAAAACAAAATAAAATTATTTGTATGAAAAAAATTTACTCCCTCTGCCTGGTTCTTTTGTGCTTAACAGCAGTATTTAGCCAACCTTTTACCAGTACCTGGCAAAAAATTGCCAACTCTACAGATTTTACCTGGTTTACCCCAACAGGTAACGATGTAAACAGTCTCGAATACAATCCAGCAACTAATAAATTACTAGTGGCAAAAAGAGGGCTTGCCATTTATGTTATCAACCCTGCTACCGGGGCAG
Source organism: Chitinophagaceae bacterium (assembly GCA_043760535.1). Lineage (GTDB taxonomy): Bacteria > Bacteroidota > Bacteroidia > Chitinophagales > Chitinophagaceae > JAZKFT01. The sequence goes on along the minus strand of JAYUOV010000073.1, from coordinate 12,470 downwards.
AGGAAACAACATTGAATGTTACTGGTATTACCGATGGATTAAGGTTTCACAAAATAAGGGTTACAAGCGATGGTGTTATATACGCCATCCAGGTTGTTACTGCTGCAGGAAATGTAAACATCTGGCGTTGGGCCAACCAGGGTGCTGCACCGGCACTTTGTGCCACGTTTGCCTGTACCGAACGTTGCGGTGATTCGTTTGGGTTATCGGGAACCGGTACCAACACCATCTTGTATGCAAGTGGAGCCGGTACTGTTTCCAATGCATTCAGCATTTACATTTTAAACACTTTTAATGGCACCAACTTTTTTCTTGAAAGTAAGATTACCATGACTTCTTCCCCAACTGCTGGCCAGCAATGGGCCAACCGTACTGTGGAACCTGTAACAAACAGCCTTACTTCTGATATTTGGATAAAAGGTGGTGGTTTTATAGCCAGGAAAATTGCTGTAGGACCACTAAGCAGTGGTACCCGTTCAGGTACTTTGGTAGCATCAATAGCAGATGGCGTAGGTAACGGACAAGCTTCTGTTGGTTATGGTGGTATGCGGCATGTTACCAGCCCAATAGGCAATAAATACCTCATTTTTTCGGGAGGTAATAATTCTAATGCAGGCACTAGAATGAAAATGATCAATGTAACGGATGAAATGAACCCATCTACTTATGGTTTAGATTCTCTAGGTGATCCTTCTACTTACCTTGCCAATAACAATGGAACGGGTGATGCTACCTATAAATATGAGGGGGATGGTTATACCGTTTTCTACCTTTCTACCAATAATGGCATAGAGGCCACAAGGGCTGGTGCACAAGAACTCCCTGTGTCGTTCGGCAGCTTTACTGCAAGCCTCCGCAATAAATTTGTAATGTGCGAATGGACTACCACTACCGAAGCAAACAACAATGGTTTTGAATTAGAAAAATCAATAGATGGCAGGAATTTTTCTTCAATAGGGTCTATACACAGCAAAGCCCCAAATGGCAACAGCACCGCTACCCTGCAATATCAATTTACGGACCTAAAATTGCTCAACGGTAAAAGTTATTACCGCATTAAGCAGCTTGATAAAGATGGCAAGACCAGCTTTTCTCAAATCAGGGCAGTGCAATCTGCCAATGGGTTAAATATGCTGTCGGCCACTATGTTAAAGAATCCGGTTAAAGATGTATTGGCAATAAATATCAAATCACCAATAGCCGACAACGTTGTAATATCTGTTGTAAATGCTTCAGGTGCTTTATTAATAAGCAAGCAACAGCAAATAGCAAGCGGAGAAAATAACCTGGTTTTACCTTGCAGTAATTTACCCAAAGGTTTGTTACTGATTACCATTCAAAACATAGTTAACAGCAAACAGTCACTGATATTTAAAGTGCTCAAAGATTAAGCATTACCCACCCAATCAAGAAAAAGGGCAACCCTCGTTACATGAGGGTTGCTCTTTTTTATTTAGGTTAATACTTTGAAATTATTAATGATAAAGTACTACGACAATATTTTGTTCCTTGCTATTAAACAGCCACCCATTACCCCGGCCCTGTCGCCAAGTTTGGATAGTTTAAACTGGGTATCGCTATTTACAAGGCTCAGCGAATATTTATTTAATGCACTTCGGGCCGGCAGCCGGATGTAGTCGCCGGTTTTGGCAATGGTGCCGCCCAGGATTACCAGTTCGGGGTTAAACAAATTGATAAGTACTGCCATGGCCCGCCCCAGTTTATCACTAAACTCAGCCAGTATCTCTATCACCAATACATCTTCGTTAAGAGCAGCATCTACGAGGTCTGCCAGCTTTATTTCATCCAGGTTTTTATGTTTCTTTAAAACGCTGGATGTGGAGCCGTTCTGGATTTTTTCTTTAAACAACCTTATGAGTGCCACTCCAGAAACCTCGGTTTCAAGACAGCCTTTTTTGCCGCACTGGCAAATAATTTCGTTATTAAAAAAGGGAATATGGCCAAACTCGCCGCTAAAACCAGATTTGCCGTAATACAATTTACCATCTACCAAAACACCAAGGCCGGTACCATAATCGAGGTTTACAAAAAGTATGTTCTTTTCACTTTCTACCACACCGCTGCAAAACTCACCGTAAGCCATGGCACGTGAATCGTTTTCTAAAAATGTGGGAATACCCAGCTCTTTTTGAATGGTTTCGCTAAGTGGCTCTTCGTGAAAATGAAAAAAACTATAGCTGTAGCCGGTGTTGTTATTGATGCGGCCCGATAAATTGATACCAATGCCAAGGATTTTTTCTTTACCCAATTTTTGTTCCTTAATAAAATCCTTTATGCAGCTGGTGAGGTCGTTTAGAGATTGGGCAGTGTTCTCCATGGTATAAGGCACATTTTCTTTAACCGAAACAAGGTGCTTCTTAAAATCGAGCAGCCCGATATTGATACCAAACCGCTTTACATCTACCCCAATAAAAAAGCAGGCATTGCTAACCAGCCCGTAAATAATTGCTTTACGGCCACCGGTAGAATCTGTCTTTCCTTCTTCCTGCAGCAGGCCTTCTGCTATAAGTTCATTTACCAGGCCAGTAATTTTAGGTGTACTAATGGCCAACTCCTTCGACAAATCATTAATAGTGGTATCGCCAGATTTATCAATCTGGTTGATGATGGCTTTTTTAAGTTCCTTATTCTTATAAGCAACGCCACCACCGGGATTGGCATTCGAAAAAACCTCAAAAAGGTGTTTTGTTTTTGACATTCGGCTAAGATAAATAACAATTGACACTACATAATCTTCTTGCGATTGAAATACCAAAATTCAAAACAAAATAAATTATTTTAAAAAGATAGGCTGTAAAAGAAAATATAAATAATATTGTACTTAATCTTTGTAATTAATATTATTTATATGGTAGGGTCTTTAGTTAATAGTTCTGTTCTTTCTAACTTAACAGAAACGATACAACTGGCAGATTATGCCGCTTTATACCAGCGGGAACTCCTGAATAATGTACTCCCATTCTGGCTTACACATAGTGCCGATACCATCAATGGTGGCTACAACACGTCGTTAGACAGATTTGGCCAAGTATATGATACTGACAAATACCTGTGGCTGCAAGGCAGGGAAGTTTGGTGTTTTAGCTATATGTATAAGCATGTTCAACAAAATCCTGAATGGTTAAAGATGGCAGAACACGGTGCCGATTTTCTTGAAAAGTATGGCCGGAACAAAGAAGGGAACTGGTATTTCTCCTTAACTGCTAATGGCAAACCGCTGGTGCAGCCCTACAATATTTTTTCGGATTGCTTTGCTACAATGGCTTTTGCAGCCTTAGATAAAGCCAAGCCAAATGACCGTTATAAAAAAATAGCCCTGGATACTTTCGAAAACATTATCAGCCGCAAACACAATCCAAAAGGGATTTACAATAAATCGTATCCCGGCACACGCAACCTGAAAAACTTTTCGTTGCCCATGATTTTGTGCAACCTATCGCTGGAGTTGGAACACATTATCGGTATAGAAAGGGTTAACAGTTTTATTCCAACAATCATACACGAAGTGATGAACGTTTTTTACCAACCCGATTTAGGGCTGATACTGGAAAACGTGTACGAAGATGGCAGCTTCTGCGACAGTTTTGAAGGCAGAACAGTAAACCCAGGCCACAGTATAGAATCGATGTGGTTTATTATGGATTTAGGAAAGCGTTTGGGCGACAAGTCTCTTATTGAAAAAGCAAAAAATATAATGCTCAACACTCTGGAATACGGGTGGGATAAAGAGTTTGGTGGCATATTTTATTTTATGGATGTAAAAGGCCACCCACCCATGCAACTGGAATGGGATCAAAAACTATGGTGGGTGCATGTAGAAACATTGGTGGCCCTGGCCAAAGCCTATACGCTTACCGGCGATGAACGCTGTGCCAAATGGTTTAAAAAAGTACACGATTATACATGGAGCCATTTTAAAGACGAGATGTATGGCGAATGGTTTGGCTATTTAAACAGGCGTGGCGAAGTACTGCTACCATTAAAAGGAGGAAAATGGAAAGGATGCTTTCATGTACCCCGTGCCTTATACCAAGTTTGGAAAACATTAGAAGTAACCAACTTATCTAAGTAACACAAATGAAACTAAAACAAACAATATTACTGCTCACTGTTTTGCTTACAAAATTTGCTATGGCCTATTCGGTATTGCGTACAGATGTATTGGTAATAGGTGGTGGCACCGGTGGTACAGCCGCTGGTTTGCAATGTGCCAGAATGGGTGTAAGTACCATTATAACTGAAGAAACAACCTGGTTGGGAGGTATGCTTTCGGCAGCAGGTGTAAGTGCTACAGACGGCAACCACAATTTACCATCTGGCATCTGGAACGAGTTTAGAAACGCTATTTATACAGTATATGGCGGGCCATCGAAAGTGGCTACCGGCTGGATTAGTAATACCCATTTTGAACCCCGGGTGGCCGATAGCATTTTTAAAGCGATGGCAGCTGCAGAAAAAAATCTTACTATAAAATATGATCTCCGGTTTTTGTCGGTTATTAAAAAAGGCAACCGGGTTACCGGAGCAAGTTTTAAAAATTTAAAAACAAATGAAGTAGTTATTATTTATGCAAAGCAGGTAATAGAGGCTACAGAACTGGGAGATGTATTAGCATCTGCCAATGTGCCTTTTAGCCTTGGCATGGAAAGCAGTGCTGAAACAGGTGAGCAGGTAGGTGTAACAAAAACGAATACGATTATACAAGACCTTACTTATGTAGCGATACTAAAAGATTTTGGGGCCGGCACCAACAATACCATTGAAAAGCCGGCCGGATATACGCCAGAAGAATTCGATGGGGCATGTACCAATTATTACCACAACAAAAACCTGAAAGCACCCAATGTGGATGCAGCAAAAATGCTGGATTATGCAAAATTGCCCAATGGTAAATACATGATTAACTGGCCAAACCAGGGCAACGATATTTACCTCAATATCATTGGCCTTGGCCAGGAACAAAAAGCCTTTGAACTGGAGAAAGCCAAACAACAAACCCTGCGGTTTATTTATTTTATACAAGACCAACTGGGGTACAAAAACCTTGGTTTGGCTAAAGACGAATTCAATACGCCAGACCATTTGGCCATAATGCCGTATTACCGGGAAAGCAGGCGGTTAAAGGGTTTAACAAGATTCAATATCAACCATATTGCAAAGCCATTCAACCAAAATTATTACCGAACCGGCATTGCCGTTGGCGACTATCCCATTGATCATCACCACAAGAAAAACCCTGCTGCACCACAGCATCTTGAGTTTTACCCAATACCTTCTTTTAATGTACCTCTCGGCAGCTTAATACCTACAAAAACGGATGGCCTTGTGGTATGCGAAAAAAGCATCAGCGTAAGTAATGTGGTCAATGGCACTACCCGTCTTCAGCCGTGTGTGTTACTTATTGGCGGGGCAGCTGGTGTATTGGCGGCACTTTCTGTAACAGATAAATGCCAGCCAAGACAGGTGCCGGTAAGAAAAATACAACTGGCATTGCTAAACAGTGAGGCGCTCATTATGCCTTACAGGGATGCAGGTATTGGCCATCCGCAATTTCAATCGATACAAAAAATAGGTGCTTCCGGTATTTTAAAAGGCAAAGGCATTCCATATCAATGGGCCAATCAAACCTGGTTCTATCCAGACTCGGCGGTAGATGCTACGGATTTTGCAGCGAATTTTAAAGCTTTTGGCAAAGCCACGGTTACTACAAAAAAGGAACTTACGGTAGCAGCAGCCATTAGTACCATATATAATACTGGCAAACAAACATTATCAGGTTTTACCAATAAAAATCTGCAACAGTTTATCAGCGAAGTTTCTGATAAATGGCCCAAGTGGGGTTTGGTATCTTTTGATAAAAACCGCCTTATTACCAGAGCTGAGCTGGCTGTATTACTTGATAAAACAATTGACCCTTTTACCCTAAAACCTGTAAACCACAACGGCGATTTTTTACAACCAAACCTTTATAAATAAAAAAGCGATATGAGACAACTACAACTACTGCTGTTATTGCTGCTGGCAACCGGGCAGTTATTAATAGCCCAGCAAATGAAGGTTACCGGAAAAGTAACCGACAGCAAAACGGGCAACCCCATAGAGGCAGCCACCATTCTGGTAAAGGAAACAAAACGTAGTACACTGGCATCGGCCAACGGTGAATTTACCATTACACTAAACAAAGGGCAAACACTTATTATCAGCAGTGCCGGGTATGCTACACTGCAATTAAATGCAGGTACGGAAGTTTTAAATGTGGTACTTACCGAAGCTGGTAAAGATTTACAGGATGTAGTGGTGGTAGGTTATGGTTCTCAAAAAAAGGCCAACCTTACCAGTGCTGTTTCGGTACTAAAAGGCGAACAGTTATTAAGACGGCCTGTAGCTTCTACCAGCATGGCGCTGCAAGGTTTTGCACCAGGCGTAACAGTTAGGCAGGGCAGCGGCCAGCCCGGTGGCGATGGCGGACAAATTAATATCCGTGGAATAGGCTCTATTAACAACAGCAGTGCACCACTGATAATAGTAGATGGTGTGGAAGGCGTTAGCCTGAATGATATAGATCCAAACATTATTGAAAACATTTCGATACTTAAAGATGCAGCCTCTACTGCTGTGTATGGTGTACGTGCCACCAACGGAGTAATACTGGTAAAAACTAAAAGAGGGCAAGCTGGTAAAACATCACTCGCCTATAATGGTTTTGTAAGTATTCAGGATCCTACCAACATGCCCGAAACATTATCGGCGGTGGATAATATGATACTGAATAATGAAGCTATATCCAATACAGGTTCTACCATTTTACCCTATTCACAAACTACGATCGATCTTTACAAAACAACAGCCCCCAATAATTTCACCGTTTTTAATACCGATTGGCAAGACCTTATTTTTCAGAATACCGGCCTAATGCAAAACCATAACCTCATTATGAGCGGCGGTAGCGATAAGGCATCCTTTCTTGCTTCGGGTACTTACCTTAATCAACAGGGTTTGGTGTTAAATAACTCATTTACTAAATACGACCTGCGGATAAATGGCGATATAAACCTTACTAAGAAGATCAGGTTTACTTCAGATATATTTTATACCAAGGCCACAAACAAAGTACCTGCAGGCATGGCACCAACCCAAATAATTCAGCGGGGAATTACGATGGCCAGAAATTTTCCTGGGAAATTTGAAGATGGAAAATATGGTGATGCCGGACAGTCTAACTCGATTAACCCAATTGCAATGGCAGAGGCTTCTAATACCCAAACTACAGAAACCCCTACCCTTTCTATGCGTTTTGGTTTAAAGGCAGAGATTATAAAAAACCTGGTGTTAGAACTGGCATATAACAACCGTACCTCCTACACCCAATCGGTAAGGCCGGGGCGTACGTACGATGTTTATACACCCAACCCACTTACAGGCCGGCTTAACTACTCTGCCCCCATTGGCGACTCCAGCATTAACTACTCTAACAACCGGTTTAACTCCAACCAGTATTTTGCTTCTGCCAGTTACAATTTTGCTGTGGCAGGTAAACACAATATCAAAGTTCAGAGCGGTTTTCAGGCAGTTGACAATTATATTGAAAACCTATCGGCTACGCGTTTTGGATTGCAATATCCCGATAGGCCATACCTTAACCTCGCCACCTCGGCATTGCAACCACAAGTGGGCGGCGGTGCCAATGAAAGTGCAGTTGCCGGTTATTTTGCCAGGGTAAACTACGATTATGATGGCCGCTACCTGCTGGAACTTACCGGCCGCTACGATGGCACATCGAGGTTCAGCCAGTTATTCGACAATCAGAATGGTTTCTTCCCGGGCGTAAGTGCAGGTTGGGTTCTTTCCAAAGAAGGATTTTTTCAGAATATAAAGGCCATCAATTTTGCCAAGATCAGGGCATCGTATGGAGAACTGGGTAACCAGGAAGTAGGTTCCAACTACCCGTTTACTTCTACACTTGACCCTGGAACTGCTTATTATTTCAATAACCTTTTAAGCCGTGGTTTTTCATTAAACAACGTTCAAAACGTTTCACTTGGTTGGGAAAAGTCTAGGCAAATGAATGTGGGTATCGACCTTGTTTTACTAAAAAACAAACTGAACATCACGTTTGACTATTATGAAAAAAAGGTAACGGATATGATTATAGATGTGCCAAGCCCACTCTATGTTGGTTTTGTAAGCAATGTTTCATCCATCCCTACCAATGCCGGTGCTATGATTAATAAAGGTTGGGAGTTTTCAGCCAATTATAAAGACAAAGTGGGGAAATTTACCTATAACATTACCGGTAATTTATCGGATGTAACCAACAAGGTATTAGACACAAAAGGCCAGGATATAGTAACATCTGCCGGCCTTATAGCAAGAGGTGGATTTCCTGTTAACTCGTACAATTTGTTTACCACAAATGGCTTATACCAAACCGGCGACAACTTCACTGCTCCATCAAACGGCACCCGCACTACCGGTGCAGGCGATGTTAAGTATGTAGATCTGAATAAAGATGGCGTAATCAATGCCAACGATAGAATGCTTATGGGAAACAATTTTCCCCGCTACGAATACAGCACGGATATTAACCTGAGTTATGCCAATTTTGACCTGAGTGTTTTTATTTATGGCGTAGGAAAAAGAGATAACTATATCAGCGGAGTAGGTGTAGAACCATTTAATGCAGGCAACTGGATTGCATCGGGCCTTACCCCTATTTTAGACAGGTGGACACCGACCAACCCCGGTGCAAAATATCCACGGTTATACTCAGGCGGTAATGGTAATTACATCCAATCAAATTATTGGTTAAGAGACGGTGCCTTTATGCGGGTAAAGCATATAACGCTGGGTTATAACCTTCCTAAAAAATTAATGGATAAAGCCAGCATGACACAATGCAGGTTTTATGTAAGTGTGGTAAACCCATTGACCATTTCTAATTACGAGCCAGGCTTCGACCCTGAAATTAGCAATACCAGTGGTGCCTTCTACCCCATTATGAGAACCATCACAGGCGGTGTAAACATCAGGTTCTGATTATCCTCACGTTAAAAAAACTACCATCATGAATTACAGAAAATATATAATGATAACAGGGGTTGCTACTGTTTTATTGGGCGCTTCATCCTGCAAAAAATACCTGAATAAACTGCCGCTTGATACGATTACATCGGAGGCATTTTATACTACAGGTACCCAGGTGCAACAGGCATTAACCGGTGTATATAGTGCTTATGGTGCCAGAACCATAAGCCCGGGTTTTGCTAACCCCACCACTTACTATGCCAAAATGGATTTGCATACAGAGATTGGTCTTGAAAGAGGCCTGAATGGTACGATAGGTTCAGGAGCTTATAACCCATCTGACGGAACCATAAGAGAGTTATGGGCTGGGTTTTACCAGGTTATACAACGCTCTAACAGCCTGTTGTTTAATATGACTAAAGCCCAATCTTCCATGGATCCGGGTGAATACGCAAGGGTTCAGGCCGAGGCCAAAGTATTACGTGCCTCAGCATATTGGTACCTGATGGTGTATTTTGGTGATGTACCATTCTTTACCGGCCCGCTGGAACAAAGTGATTTCTTTAATGCTACCAGAAAACCAAGAAAGGAAATTGTGGATTTTCTGGTGGCCGATCTTAAAGCTGCTGCACTTGCATTGGCGTGGTTACCAACCGAGCAAGGACGTGTAAGCCGTGGCGTAGCCCTGGGTAACGCTGCCCGTATTGCCATGGTGGACAGAAGGTATCAGGAAGTAGTTACCCTTACAAACGAGATTATTGCTACAGCTCCTTATAACCTTAACCCATCATTCCAAAACCTGTTTCGTAAGGCCGGTCAAACTACAAACGCCAATAACGAAATCATGTTTATTTACCCTTACGGTGATGCGGATGGAGGATCATTTAACTATCTCAACCTTGTACAGGGATCCAGAAATCAGGGTGGTCAATCCAGTCATTTCCCTACCCAGTTTTTGGTAGATCTTTTTGAATGTGCCGATGGCAGAACAATCGACCAGTCGCCTTTGTACGATGCTGCACAGCCTGCACGCAGCCGGGATCCCCGCATGAAGCATACCGTAATTGTACCCGGCGATACAGTAATTGTTCAAGGCTTTACCAGCAATGTATATACACCTATCAATGCCACTATTTTTTCTTTCAACACTTCCAACAACACCATTTCTCCTACTACTAATGCCAATCAGGACAGTGTCAGTATTTTTGGGCCACGCCTGAACGGATGTGGCAACCTCTGGAGAAAATATGTTAACGACAGGGATATTAACGGCACCGCCGGAAACCTGTACAAAGTGGGTTGGGTGTATATGCGTTTTTCTGAAATCCTTTTGCTGAACGCAGAAGCAAAACTGGAAGCCGGTGCACCCGCCGCCGAAGTAGCAGTACCAGTAAACAGGGTAAGGGCCCGTGCAGGCATGCCCAATATAGACGCTGCTACATTAGCCAATGCAGCCGCTTTAAAACAATTGGTAAGGCGTGAAAAAACTGTGGAGTTTGCAAACGAAGGCATACACATGGCAGATTTGCGCCGCTGGGATAACGGTGCTTATGCAGCCAAAGTAATGGCAGTACAGATTTATGGCCAACCGCTTTCAAGGATGAGCCTGGTGGCAGGCAAAGGCCTGGTTTTAGATAACCCTGCACCCATCCCTGTTTTTGATCCGGTGTATAAAGTGCCGCTTACCTGGCCCAATGGCGATGCCACCCGTTTAAAAAGGGAGTTGAGGATTTTTAATAACAACCAGCACATCCTTTGCCCAATACCACAAAGTGAGCTGGATAAAGTTCCATCGCTTACCCAAAATACGGGATGGTAGCGTGGGGTAGCAAAAAGCAAAACAGTACCTGATAGACAAGCAATAATCTCAGTTCAGGATTTAAAGCAGATAAGGGGGCGGCGGCCAGTTCGCCGTCCCTTTATTATTAACGCCCAGCCTTATGAAAACCAGAAACGAAAGCCTGGATGCCTTACGGGGTTTTGCCATTTTAACCATGGTATTAAGTGGCAGTATTGCTTATGGCGATGTAATGCCTGCCTGGATGTACCATGCACAGGTGCCTCCGCCACTGCATCAGTTTAACCCAGCTTTACCCGGTATCACCTGGGTAGATCTGGTGTTTCCATTCTTTCTGTTTAGCATGGGTGCTGCAATGCCATTATCACTTCAAAAACATGTGGAAGCCAATACAAAATTTGCGGTTATAGCATGGATTGCTTTTAAACGATTTATCCTCCTTGCATTCTTTGCCCTTTTTAGCCAGCATTTAAAAGCCTGGGTAATAGCCGAAACACCAATGGCAACAGAGCATTTATTATCTATGCTGGCCTTTGTGTTACTTTTTTTTCAGTTTTATGACAACAGGTATGAACAGCGTAAACGCTTGTTCCTTATTTTGAAGATGGTCTCATTTATCCTTACCATCTTTTTACTCTGGAAACTGCCCTTTAATGGAGGAACTGGTTTCAGCTTTTATAAAAGCGATATCATAATAATGGTGCTGGCCAATATGGCTTTTTTCGGAACAATTGTCTATTACCTTACTGCTAAAACACCTTTGTTACGTCTTGGCATACTGCCATTTATCCTTGCCATTTTTCTTGCTGCAAAAGAGCCCGGGGAAGGTTGGGCAAAAACCATTTTCAACATCAACCATATTGGTTCGTTCCAATTCGATTGGCTGTATCAATTTTATTTCCTCAAATACCTGTTCATCATCGTTCCGGGCACATTCGCCGGCGAATGGGTTTGTGCGTCTGTAAAAATGGAGAAAAGGAACATGATACCAAAGGCTGTAAATTCCCTCAATGAAAATTTGCTTGCTGTTATTTCGCTCAGTTTGGTAGTGTGTAATTTGTATGGCCTGTTTACAAGAATGCTCCTGCTTAATTTAATAATCACTTTGCTTTTATGCTCCATGGCATGGCTGCTGATAAAAAAACAACAAGGTGTTTCTAATCTTATTCAACAGTTTGTAAAAGCCGGAACTTATCTGTTACTGCTGGGCTTATTTTTTGAGGCTTATGAAGGCGGAATTAAAAAGGACTCCTCCACTTACAGTTATTATTTTGTTACAAGCGGTCTGGCCTTTTTTATGCTGATAGCCTTTACTTTTTTTGCCCGTATCAAATTCCTATCTGGTACCACTAATTATTTTTCGTTAAATGGCAAAAACCCAATGGTAGCCTATGTTGCAGGTGCATTGATTCTGCTGCCTTTATTATCATTAACCCATACAAAAACTTACTGGGACAGCCTGCAGCAAAACGCCTGGATGGGGTTGCTGAAAGGCGTATTGTTTACCGGTATCGTTTCTTTAATTACCATCCTTTTTGTAAAACGCAAATGGTTCTGGAAAACCTGAACAGGTACTAATAAAAACAGTCCAATTCAAAATTGCCCTGACTTTCGGACAAGTTTTAAA
>JAYUOV010000072.1:0-5894 GCA_043760535.1 Chitinophagaceae bacterium | reverse complement strand
AAACAGAAAAACAAGAGTAAAAAGAAAATAACATATTAAAATAAAATTGTAACTTAAAATGCGGCACTTACAAAATATGGGTTTTTAGAGATGCCCATAATAATGTGGCAGGTAGCGATTATGTTGTGTTAATAGCGGTTGTGGGCCACGGCAGTAGCCGAATGGCTTACAGCTAGGGCAGAGGGATTCGATGGGATATCCTTGTTTAAAGGGTGTCAAGAGGGTATCTTCTTGCATGGGTAAGTTTTTTTGGGGGTGATGAAAGTTAAAGTAAATAGCGCCTTTAAACCAACAGGTTTAAAACAAATACAACGCCTCTTTAGCCCTTGTAACAGCGGTATATGCCCACCTCGTATCCGGAATATAAAAATTGTTCATATAAACCGTATCCCACTCACCGCCCTGTGCTGCGTTGCAGGTAATGCAGTAGCCATAAGTAGCCCTGATGGCACCGAGGTAGCGGTCGTCCTCAATGTTTTTTGTTTCCCGGTATTTTTTGTTTTTCTTATGCCGCTCTGCATAGAGATTGTTCTCTTTTATCATACCAAGTGAACCCATACCCAATTCAATCGTGTCCATCAACAGGTAATCCTCGATGATAATTTCTTCGTTGCTATTGTTCTTGACCCGAAGTTTAGCCGGCACAAAAACCAAATCGCCAACCATTTCTTTGGCTGCATAAACTACTTCCTGTACAATAACCATATCGCCGTTATACAGGTTCAGGCCGCCCCGTTTCCAGTTACGCTTTACAATCAGCACATCGTTCCTCATCAGCTTTTCTGCGGATTGGCCAAAACGGGAAAGCCTAACCTGCTGGTTAAAATATTTGGTTTGCTTGTGCGTAGCCGCAATAGAAACCACTTTGTCGGGTCCATATTGTTGCAACTCGCTGATGTACTTTGGAACAGCCGAATATACATTGGCAAGGCTAGGTGCCTTAATGGCCGGCATAGGCATTTTATCCATCATGCTGTTTCGCAGTTCGGTAGCCGTACTTAAAATGTACGAATCATTATTCTGGCGTTTTACTTCGGTTAAATGAAACTCCCGGCCCTGCCATTTAAAATTTTCCTGCAAGTATTTTGGGTACAGGGCATTGCTGTCTTTTTCGCCAATGGGTGCCAACTGGTAGCGGTCGCCTACAAAAATGACCTTGTTTTTGGCATTGCCACTTTTAATAAAACCCTTAATGGTGTTGAGTATGGCCACATTGCATTGAAACAATTCATCCTCGTGGTTGCTAACCACTTTGCTGTTTACCATACTGGCTTCATCCACAATAAAAATGGTGTACTCTTCAATTTTATCTTTCTTGGGGGTAAAATTGATGGCCGCTTTATCGGCCTGGCTGCTTACGGTAAATAGCAGGCTGTGCAAGGTGGTTGCCGTATTGCTGGCCTTGGCCGCAATGATTCTTGCTGCCCTTGCCGTAGGTGCCGCAATCTGTACCCTTATATTTTGCTGCTCCACATATTTTACCACGGCATTCATAATGCTGCTTTTGCCCGTACCTGCACTGCCGCATACCACCATAAAATCTTCGGTATTATCGCAGCTTACAAAACCCTGCAACGCATTTAACACAGCCACTTGTTCTGCAGTAGGTTTATCAAACTGAACGAAACTGTGGATGGTTTTGGCTGGTACTACTTCTGGTTGGGCTGCTTCCATAGCTTACATTTTTTAAGGAATGTAAAAGTGTGGGGGTTGGGTGCAGGGGATTTGCATGACGGGGGGAACAAAAGACTCAATAATGAAACAAGCAGGAGTAAATGGTAATGGCCTTATCGGTGCATATATAAACCAACCTATGTTCCTGATTAATGCGGCGGCTCCATTTGCCTTGCAATTCGTGTTTTAAGGCTTCGGGTTTGCCCAAACCTTCAAAAGGATGCTTGTCAATATCCTCAATGAGTTCAAAAAGCTTCTTTAACAATTTAGGATTTTGGCTGGCCAGGTCTTGTATTTGTGCCCCGGCTATTTGGGTAAAAATGATTTCTCTTTTCATTTGCCCTCTGCAAAATTTTGTACATCCAAAATGGAATTAAAGCGGATAACCTTCCCCTCCTGCTCCTGGGCTATAGATGTAAGCAGGGTGTTTTTATTATTTTCTGTAGATAGCAAATAGGCTGTAGTGTCTTCCTCGGCTTCCTCTGTAATTTTTACCACAATGGTAGCATTGGGCTTTAGAAATGCCTTTATGGAATCTATGAATTCTGTTGTGAACTCGTTGGGATGTAACGTGTAGGTCGCTTCCATGGGTGATTTGTTTATGGTAAAATTAATGGTTTTGTGGGGTTGGGAGGTGTATAACAACCTGTCAATAAATTAGAATCGAAAATTATGATAAATGATTTTTGGAAAAATAGAGATAGTGGTTTTTTTATCAATATTCAGTGAATGACCAAGAAAAGCAAAAAATGTATTTGAAATCAAACTTCTATCGTGTGTTGCTTTCAGTGTCATGACAATATTGATTTTAAATGTGCTTTCTGAATTATACTCATTTATTTTTGTTTTAAATATATTTTTTATCTTTTCTGTGTCAAACAGGATATTATTTGGTTTCTTATGATTATATGATACGTAATCTGCATTGACTACTAATTCAAAAAAATTCAATTTATTTTTTTTAAGCCCTGATAGAAAAGTTCTATTTTTCATGCATTTGGTGTCGCGGCTGGAATTATCCCAAAAGTAAGGGTCAAAAATTTCTAGTGATAAATGTGGAAATTCATTTAATGAATTGAACAAATCATCATGTGTGTTTTTTAAATGCTTCACGCTAACAGTTCTATAAAAGATTGGCACCTTTAATCTTTTTAAAGAAAAACAATTTATTCCCAAATCATTCTCGATTCTTAAACAAATTTCACTTGGAACGTTTCCCATAAGTATGTAACACGGCAAATCACTTTGTTGTAATCCCGAATAATCTTGATTCTTAATTTTGTCGAAGATTAATTTACAAGATTTAATCCTATTATTTCCCCGTGTACTTATAAAGACCGACAAGTTTTTATCCTCTATGCTAATTTCACTGTCACCAAGATAAAATTTTTCAATTTCAGACTCGTCAATATCTGTGAACACCTGAGCTTCGGACTCAATTATTTTTTTAAAAAACAAGTAACTATCAATATCAATTTCTGTATTCTCCTTAAAATTTTCTATTGTATATGAATTGAATCCAAAAATTATTTTTTCAATAAAATCCCTTGAAACAAAGACCTTCTGCATATTATTAATTTTTTTGCTCTTTCGTTATTAAGTAAAGTGACAATTGCAAACCACCAGCTTCATCAAAAAAGCCCTTTCCGAAATTCATAGATAAGGAGCCATCATTTTCGATTTTAATTGTTTCAATCTGATTTTCTCCTTCATTCAATTTATTAGGATTTCGGAAATAATAAATCTGCGTATCCTTTGGTTTTATTTCTCCCTTAGCAGTAAGGTATTGGAGTTTGCGAATAAGGTATTCGCTGTGTGTTTCAATAATGAATTGCGTATTGAATGTTTTTGCTGCAGCCACAAAAAAATCCGCTAATTTACTTTGAAGAGCAGGGTGGAGATTAGAATCAGGTTCTTCGATAATAATCACTTGTGGCTTAAACTGTTCATTAGTTTGATTGTACATTTCATCATCCGAATAAGTTAACTTTAAAGACAATATAATTGGCAACAGCATCGTAACTCCACGACCTAAATCATTTAAATTCATCCATTTTCCGTCGATTTTAAAGAGAATTTTATAAAAGCCATCACTAGTATCAATCTTAAAATCGTCAGCAATTTCAAATCTAACAATCCAATCTTTATAAAATTTTAAAAGCCTTGTTTGTTCATCATTGTCCAAATGGTAGAAACGTTTAACCCAAAAAGTAATTTCATCAGAAGAAGTTAGCGATGTATTTCTGTTAATAGCTTCTCTTTTATTAGCAATAAAATCGAAGTTGGATATCGTTCTAAATTCTACTCCGAAAAATAAGAAGTGTTTATTAATGACATTCTGAAAATTTTCTTCTGCAACAGTCACATCAATAGAAAATACCTTCTTACTTATTTCAATATTTTTCATCCAAGTATCTAATTTATTTTCCAGAACAAATTTGAGGACAGGCTTTAATTTTTCAAATAATTCAAGTCCTTCATCAGTTCTGTTACTTAGAAGGTGCTCACTAAAATTTGCTAGTTTCATTTCCACAAAAGCATCTATGTCCATATCCTCAATATGTGCATCGTTATATATGTAGCCAAGGAGCATGGTTTGAAACTTATTCAAACTGAATTCTGAACCTAAATCAAGGCTAACAACATCTGCAAAATTCGAAAATTGAGGAATTTCTTTATACCAATTTACACAGGACAACATTGAACAATAATCAACATTAAATGCATCTTTATTTTCACCATCATTGTTATTTTTATAAATTTCATCTATTAGTAATATTCCTTTATTAACCAATTGCTCTTCACCCATAAGCCATTCTTGAATAAAATTTGGTTTTCCTAAACTCCCCAATTTACTATTTGAGCTCTCTCTTATAAATAGGTTATAGAAAAATATAAAGTCAATTTCAATTTCGGGTTTGCTTGTTTTGTCCTCAATCTTCTTTTTTGAGATTCTGAATAACGATCTACTCTCATTTAATTCTTCCTCAGCAAGCTCATTTAATTCTTCCTCAGCAAGATGTAAGGGCATAAATTTAATCTCTCTTAACTCATAATTCTTTTCAATCAATTCAAAAACCAAGTGTACAAGCATGCTTTCTTTTCCTCTTATTCTTGGAAAATAAAACTCAATTGAATTAGTACCATTTCTATTGTTTTTCATCTTTTCAGCGTCTCCTATTTTATCAAAAACCCATTCTCTATCTAAATCTTTTCGAAATAGCTCACCAACTTCCCATAACCTAACAGGACTTCTATTCGAATAATCCGAATACGTCACTTTCAATAACTCTAACAAATTGATTAAGCTACTCTTTCCACTGCTATTCGTCCCTGTAAGTATGGTAATCGGTGCAAAATCAAAGTATTGCCTATCCTTAAATACCCTAAAGTTTTCAATTCCTATTCCATGAAAATGTGTGTTCATAATTCTATTATTTTTACAAATTACTAATACCACCACTGGCGCAGGCCTCCCGGCCTGTGTTGTACCGTTACTTGATTTAAACTTTCAACCACTACAAAATTCGTAATCAAGTAACACCAAGGCGAAGGAAGCCAACCCGCATAGCCTACGCCTCATTCTTGCGCCAAATGCCATTACAAATCCATTTCTCTACAACTGATTACTCCTAATAAACTGCTTCAGTTTTTCCATATCGTCAATAGGGTAGCGTAAAAAATCAGACTCGGCATACCCGCCGCCGTACACTTTTATTTTAATGCCTTCACCTTGTATCCATATACTGGTTCTGCCTTGCGAACCCTCTTTTATAAAACCACCATCTACATCCTCTTTATAGCCCATTCGTTTTATTACCCTTGCGTATTGGGTGTATTCAGATTCTTCGCCATTTTTAAATAGTGCCCTTAATAATTTCAGAATCCTCATTTTGATTTTTTAAATTTTATTTCGCCCCGGTATTAAATCGGTTTGCAAACAAACAATGTAACCACGCAGCCTATCTGCATCCTAGGTAGAGACGCCATGCTGGCGTCTACATCCCGGCGGTCGATCCAAACAATCAGGCCCAAGATGGTTGCTATTCATTTATCTGCAAGATTTAGACGCCAACATGGCGTCTCTACACAACAAACTCACCCAAATTGCTTTTCATTTTGAGGTGCTACAACTGCACCTCAAACCTTTATAAAAAACGCCACTAGCGCAGGCCTCCCGGCCTGTGTTGTACCGTTACCTGATTTAAACTTTCAACCAT
>JAYUOV010000071.1:0-5931 GCA_043760535.1 Chitinophagaceae bacterium | reverse complement strand
GGCGATGAACTTACAAAAACGGACGAAGCAGTATTTGGTACGCCCAATGCATTAACCACCACTTACACTTATGCCACTACTACCAAAGTAAAAGATTACAACCCTTTTGTTTTCGCCAGTAATTTCCCCGAACTAAGGTTATACATGCCTTGTTTTACTTTTGGCCGGTTTACAGAAAAAGCAATTGAAAAAATGGTGGTAAAAATCAATATTCCTCTCTTACCCTTTCCCGAAATTACTTCTACTTTTTCCAGCTATCAATTTGATACAAAAGGAAACCTGTTAAAGGTGCAGGCGGATGTAACGGTTCCTGGTGTTCCTGGTTCTAGCAAAGGCTTTTTAGCAGGTAGCTATTTATGCCGGTAACTATTTTTTTAAATAGTAAAATTCTGTTCCACTAACGCTATACAGGATTTTTTTTAGAGATTATTGCCTTATCGTTATTGCAGTCCCGTCGTTCCAATGTTTGTAATCCGGTGTATAATAGAGTTAAGTGTTAGATAATTTTGCCTTATATGTACCAGCCACTTCGGCTTTAAGAGCTAGATGTATCATTTTGGTTTCGTTAGCAGCAAAGCCCATCCAATAGAACACCAGGTAATTATCGAATATCTCGTAATATGCAACCTGGTTCTTTTCCATTATTTCTTTTAGCTGCCATGGCTGAGCACTAAGGCCAGCCGGTAAGCCTATTTTGGCAACGGCCATTGGCTGAAAGACGGACTATGTATTGGTAATACTAATTTGCAGCCTTAGGGTTTCGCCTACATACACATCATTAGATTTAATATGCGTACTCATTTTAAATCGACCTTATCGCTGTTGGGTGGGGTAAAAGTATTGTAAGATATTTCCAGATTATAATGAATAGCCTGTTCTGGTTTAGGGTATTTTACAGTAAAATAATTTTGCCCCTCTTGTACATTTTATTCATGTATTCAATTTAAACACCGCCTGTGTATTCCTGATGCCGAATCTGATACAGATTATTATACGTTTCCACCTCTGTTACCGGCAGGTATTGCTGTGCTTTCCCCACAGGGATCTGTGTCTGATTAGAATAAGCTAAAGACTTGTCTATTGGTAGTTCGCTAATGAATCTACTAACAGATCCTGATAGTTTTATAGATACTTCATCATTATCAAAAAGATAATGAAACCTTGTAAATCCAAATATTCCGGGCAGAAAATAACGATTGGAATTGCTGGTGTTGGAAGCATACATGTTATTACTCACTATCAATTTTGCTTCTATGTGCCTGCCATTATATTCCGGGGAAAATGAAATAACGACATCATAAAAAGTTCGTTTGTAGTTGTAAGAAGGGCTATGATGATTATAATCAATAACAGCCTGTTTGTTAGAAAAAAAATAATTGGCTGTTGTAAGCATTTTATACTTGTATGTAAATGTTGGTATATTGTAAAAACACGTTTGTCTGCAACAAATAATTGATGTCTTTTTTAGTTCGGTTCATTATTAAGCCGTTTTGAAAAAACGCTGTATCTGGCTGGTAACCTTCGTTGTTTTGCTGATTTACTTTTTCAAGACTATGTGATAATTATACTTGTAAATTTTTGAACTTTTGTGCAAGCTTAATATTGGCTGTATGCTGGTGCTGTAAAAAACCATGCGTAGGATCTGAAAGTAAAAACAAAGGATTATCGGCATAGGAACTATAGCTTCTTTTCTTTGTACCGATGGTATTTCCTTGCCGGGTATTGAAACTTATGGGGGTTTATATACTATTAAAATAAGCCCTATTTAGAAAACCGTTCCGGTTATTATGGGTACACCTTTCCTGGCGGTAATCATAACTGCCGTTAATAGAAAAAACTTTAAGATAGCCTCAGTAGCAACCGAAAAATGATTTGCTAAATTTTTGTTATCCATTATAAGAGTATGCTGCCGAGCCTTGCCTGCCTTAAGCAATACTTCAATTACGTGTAGGTAATTTTTTTATATTTAGCATTCAATGTAAAGGCCTGGGTAAATAAAGTGACATTGCGAAACATGCTATTACTAAATGCAGCAGCAGTATTTCCATTGCCTGTTCCAGCCTTTACCAAATTACCATTTGCATCATAGGCATTGCTATTTCTATCTAACTTTAACGATTGTAATGCTGGCCGATAATTATATAATTTTCCGGTTTCAGGCCCGTTCCATATCAAACCATTACCATACGAAAGACCTTGAACATATTTATTTTGAACAGCGGGTATCCGGTTAATATGCTCCCTTTCTACCGATGCAGATGCGGTGCCAGTAATACTTATAAACTCATTGCCAGCCTGCTTTAGTCTTATTGAATTATCCCTATCTAAAATAATTTTATTAACCGGATTCTGTGATGAGAAATGAGATTGAGAAAAACGAAGCCTTGCCAGTTTCATGCTATTGCTGCTATCTGCACTCCCATTTTTTACACTACGAATAGTATCATTTCGTATTAGCAATAAATAGTCAGAAGAGAGTACAGGCTTTACTTTCTGGGCCATAGCATTGCCATGAGCAGTTTAATACGCATCGTAGTTGTTTTGGAGGTTTATTTTTTTCCCTATTAAACTACGAATGCTTCAAGAAAAAGAAATGCACAAAGGAATTATCCTTTTTTTATTTGGCTGATAATTTTGCCTTTAAAAACTATATGTGCTATGGCTAAAAACGACAATACGGCTGTAGCATATAGCCATTGGGTAGATGCTTCCTGTTTACATAATAAAATTACACCTGTACTTATTATAGCCTGTATCAGCATATATATACCACTCACTAAAAGGTGTGGGTATTTTTTTTCGTTGGCTAAATATTGATACAAATGTTGCCGATGGGCTTTAAAAATATTTTCGCCTTTACTAAGCCGGTGGATGATAGTAAGTACCGTATCTACACCATACACGGCAAACAGTAATATATAAAAAATAGCTCCGGCATTATGTATGATACAGGTTACCAAAAATAACAGGCTATAGGCCATGCTTATACTACCCACATCACCCGCAAAACATTTGGCTTTTTTTCTAACATTAAAAAAAGAAAAAACCAGGTTGGCAAGCGTAAGGCAAATAAGCAGGTTGCCGTTAAATACCTGCATTTGGAGGTTAAGAAAGTACAGCGCCGCAAGTACGGTAAATGAGTAAGCAGTTGTCATTCCGTTAATGCCATCCATAAAATTATAGGCATTAATAATACCAATGCAAAGCACAAAAGCCAGCAACCACCAATACCAGGCATACACAAACAAATCGAGCTGGTGCATTAATAAAGCCACTGCTGTAAAGTGAATTAACACTCGCAGCGTGGAGCTTTGTGGCTTTACATCATCTGCAAAACTGATGGTGGTAATAGCCACCAAACCCATTATAAAAAATGGATATTGAAAATTATTGGTAAAAAAAAATGCCAGGGCACCCAAAGAAAAAATAATACCGCCACCTCTTAGCACAAGGCTTTCATGGCTGCTTCTTTCATTGGGTTTGTCTATAATATTAAAATGATCTGCAATTTTAAAATAGAGCAGTTCGGTAGCAAAAAGCACAATAAAAATAATGAGATACCACATAAGTTACACAATTGTAAAAGCATCCAATACCGGTTGGGGATTCCAGCCAAAACTATTACGGGCATGGTTATCTTTAAAAGTAAGGGTAGCAGTAATTTTTTGTAGTTTGTCTGTATTAATGGGTGCCTTATTGCCTAATACATTACCCACCATAGCTAAAGGCCAGGCTATAAAGCCCGGAATGTTTTTGGGAGATGATTTGCCAAGCTGCTTTGCGATGGTTGCCGACAGTTCGGCAAAGCTTGGGTTATAGCCATCGGTTAAATTATACGTGCCGCCTTTGGCTGCAATGGCTGGTATCCACTTAGCAATATCAGTGGCCATTACAATCGATTTTTTTGCCTTCCCGCCATTTATATTAAAATACCTGCCACTTTGTATTCCTTTAATCATAGCACCTAGGTTTCCCGGAGGGTTAGCTCCAGCAATAAGCGGCAGCCTCAGGATGGATAATAAAACATGGTGCTTGCTGCACCAATCTTTTAAAAAATCTTCAGCAGATAATTTACTTAAAGCATACGGTGTACTGCCATTTAGCGGATGCTCTTCATCAATATTTTCTCCGGCATCTACACCGTACACAGCTACCGTGCTTATAAAAACAAACGAGTGTGGTTTTACAGCCAAAGCTTCCAAACCTTTGCACAAATTGATGGTACCATTGAGGTTTACGTCAAAAAAATCCTTTTTTTCAGCTTCTGTTTTTGGAACAATGTGGGCTTTGCCTGCTGCATGTACCACTATATCTAGCTTGGTATTTATTACAGGTACCTGGGTAGCAAGGTCACAAATAATATCACTACCCAAATGCCTACCAATACTAATGGTAGTATTTTCATTAGCTATTAGCTCAGTATGGATATACCTACCTAAAAAACCCGAGGCGCCAGTAAGTAAACAAGAAAAACTTTCCATTAATACAAAATAAACGAAAAAATGGCAAATTGATTAACTAAGAATTAGCCGATGATTTCGGTTTAGAGAAACATAAGAATCACATTTTCAAAATGGTATGGGTAACAAAGATTTTACTAAAAAGAACATATCCCGTGGCACAAAGAAGTTATAGTTATTATTATAAAAATTAAAAATATCATATATATTTTTACAAGATATAGGTAGCATTTTGATTATTTATTCTCATTTTTTTTGTAATGGAAATACGGTTTTATTGTATCACACCACAAAATATTTAATACAAATCCTTTTCTGCCTGTTTTGGTTCTGGATAAACCTAATAACAAAAAGGATGACAATCATTAGATTGTCATCCTTTTAAAATTGATTAACGAACCATTTTAAAGAAGGCTGTAAGCCTGTTACATTTTAATCTGTAGCAGGCTTTACACCCATCCTAGAAAGTAGGCAAGACAAACTATTTTATTTGGCCGGTTTTTTACCCTTTGGGGCAAAAATGGCTATCATTCTTTTTCCTTCTAACTTTGGCAACCCTTCAAGGGCTCCCACTTCGGCTAAGCGTTCGGCAAATTTTAGTAGCAGCAACTGCCCCCTGTCCTGAAACATGATGGCACGGCCTTTAAACTGAACGTAGGCTTTTACCTTATTGCCATCTTTTAAAAATTCGTAGGCATGTTTGGCTTTAAAGTCAAAGTCGTGATCGCCAGTGCCGGGTGTAAAGCGTATTTCTTTTACTTCACTTTGCTTGCTATTGGCTTTCATTTCCTTTTCCTTGCGTTTCTTTTCGTACAAAAACTTTTTGTAGTCAATTACTTTACAAACTGGTGGAGCGGCGTTTGGCGAAATTTCTACCAAATCCAATTCCTGTTCACGGGCTATTTTCAGGGCATCGATGGTAGTATAAACACCAACCTCTACATTATCGCCAACTAGACGAATTTCTGGTACCCTGATTCTCTCGTTAATTCGATGTTCAGGCTCAGGCTGCCTATTAAAACGGGGATTAAAACCTCTTGGTCTTGGGGGAAATGCCATTAATTGATTTTAGATTAAAATTATTTTCTTGGTATGAAAATATAAATTTTTATTGATTATAGTTAAAGAAAGAAAATATTGTTCGCATTTTACTATTCAATGGCTCTTTTACTTTCTACTTCTTCTTTTACCAGTGCTATAAATTCGGCTACTAAAATACTGCCCTGGTCGCCTTTGCCCTGCCTGCGTACGGCTACTTTCCCCTCGGCCACTTCCTTCTCTCCTATTACCAGCATAAAGGCTATTTTCTCCAATTCTGTATCCCTAATTTTCTTACCTATTTTTTCGTTTCTATCGTCTAATTCCACTCTTATATCCGCCTTTTTTAGCAAGGCCATTACATCATTCCCATATTCGGTAAATTTATCGCTAATGGGTAAAATCTTAACCTGAGTTGGTGCAAGCCACAGCG
>JAYUOV010000070.1:0-5944 GCA_043760535.1 Chitinophagaceae bacterium | reverse complement strand
CCACGCCTGCGGCATGGGCGAAGAAGTGCCAACAGCCATTGTAAAACTGATGCTGGCCTTTAAAGTAAAAAGCCTGGCCTATGGCCACAGCGGCGTACAAAACGAAACCGTGCAGCGGCTGATGGACTTACACAATAACGATGTTACACCGGTTGTGTACACGCAGGGCAGCCTTGGTGCAAGTGGCGATTTGGCACCGCTCAGCCACCTATGTTTACCCATTACAGGCTTGGGAGAAGTGTATTATCAAGGTAAAAAAATGCCAACTAAAGAAGTGGATACATTATTGAATTGGCAGCCCGTTAATTTGCGTAGTAAAGAAGGATTAGCATTGATAAACGGCACGCAATTTATGGCCGCTTATGGCATGTATTGCCTGGTTAAAGCGGAGCATCTTATAAATATGGCCGACCTAATTGCCGCCATTTCTTTCGATGGATTTAACTGTAACATGCAGCCGTTTCACGAAGCTATTCATCGCATAAGGCCTCATATTGGACAAATAGATACGGCCGCCAAACTTCGGCAGCATTTAACCGGCAGCAGCATTGCCGCTGCTACCGGAAAAGAAATTCAGGATCCTTATTCGTTCCGCTGTATACCTCAGGTACATGGTGCTACCAAAGACAGTTTTGAACATGTACTAAAAGTTTTTTTACAAGAAATAAACAGCGTAACCGACAACCCAAATATTTTTCCCGACGAAGACCTTATTGTTAGCGGTGGTAACTTCCATGGTCAGCCGCTGGCTTTGTGTTTAGATTTTTTAGCCATAGCCATGAGTGAACTGGCCAATATTAGTGAACGCCGCACTTATCAACTTATCAGCGGTCAGCGTGGTCTGCCCATGTTTTTGGTAAAAGAAGCAGGCCTGCACAGCGGCTTTATGATTCCGCAGTACACCGCCGCAGGTATTGTAAGCGAAAACAAACAGCTCTGCACACCGGCTTCGGTTGATAGTATCTCATCGAGCAATAATCAGGAAGACCATGTGAGTATGGGTGCCAATGCTGCAACCAAACTGCTGCGGGTAATTAATAACGTTGAAAAAGTATTGGCCATAGAACTACTTACCGCCGCACAGGCTTTAGAGTTCAGGCGGCCAATGAAAAGCTCAGCTGTTATAGAAGAACTTTTTGCAGCATTCAGAGAGCAGGTTAGCTTTAACGAGGCCGACCGGGTGCTGCATGATGATATGATGTATGCGGTGGCATTTGTGAGGGAGTGGAAGGTTTGAACAATGACCTGATGTCATTTTAATTTGAATAAGTGTTCGGAAGCGGTGCATTTGTACCTTTAATGAAATTTGTTTTATGGAAACATTATTTGAAAGAAGCCCCTCAAGACTGAATAACCAGCAATTGGATATGCTTCAGTTGCTGGATAAACCATTGCCAGAAAGCGATTATACCGAACTCAACAACAGGATTGTTCAAATGCTTGCTAGGCAACTAGATGAGGAGATGGAAAGGCTTGAAACAAAAAACAACTGGAATGAAAACACTTACGAACAATGAGGAAAGGAGCATAACAAAGTCAGTATAAAATGATAGTTGTTTTAGACACCAATGTGGTGCAAAAAAGGCTGGCAGCAAATATTTTTTTTCTTTAAAACTGTCGACATCTATTTTGGTGTCTTCTTTGATTAATTTGTAGCCATGATTACGAGAATTACAATTTCGAATTACAAGAGTATTCCTGCAAATACGGTTATTGACTTAGAGAAACTGACGGTCTTAGTTGGCCAAAATGGGTCTGGAAAATCAAATATTGTTGATGTTTTCAGCTTTGTTTCTGACGCTATGAAACTTGGATTGGAAGGTGCTATTACAAAAAGAAATGGAATTCAATCAATAAGAAGATGGACGTATAGCAGACCCTATAACATTTTTATAAAATTAGAAATTGAAGAAAAATCTTTTTCTGGTTATTATCAATTTGAAATTGCAGGATCGAACAGGCATGAATACGTTGTTAAAACCGAACAAGCATATATCTTAAATAAAGGAGATGGGAAGGAACACAGTTACTTAATTGTAGACCAAAAATGGCTGATTGAACCAGAATCATCAAAGCCATCGATAACTCCATTAACTCTAGTATTGCCGCTTATTGGGGGTGATACAAATTTTAGCCCTCTGTTTGATTGCTTATTAAAGATGAGAGGCTACAGCATTTATCCAGACACACTTCGGATACCTCAAAAATATGAACCAAGCAAACCTATGGAAGAGCATGGTAATAACTGGGTATCAATATTAAAGGATCAGGATGTGGGCACTTGGAAAGATGATTTAATTATAGGGCTTAACAAACTAACAAATGAAATTGATGACATCATAATTAAACCAGTAAGCGGGTATCTTATAACTCAATTCCGGCATGGTGTATCAGGAGACAGCAACAAAGCAAAATGGTTTGAATCATCGCAGGAATCCGATGGAACCCTAAGAATTGCAGGTATCATATCTGCTTTACTTCAAAAACCAGCTCTGACATTGATTGGCATTGAAGAACCGGAACTCACAATTCACCCTGGTGCTATAGGAATTATTTACGATTTTTTAGTCCAATCATCCTATAGTTCGCAGATTCTTATTACTACACATAGCCCAGAACTCTTGGATTTAATAAAAGTACCTGAGTGCATTCGTGTTGTATCCAAAAGGGGTAAAGCAACATACATATCCAAAATGAAAGAAGACCAAATAGAGATTGTAAAAGATGGTTTATATTCTTTAGGTGAAATTCATCGTAACGAAGGTTTAAGTGTCATTCAGTCTGAATTAACATTGCCCATATGATTTACATCCTAGCGGAAGGGCACGGTGAAGTGGATGCAGCGACAAAATTGGTTTCAAAAATTTGTCACAACCTCGGGTATCATAATGTACAAATAGCCAAAGCAATCCGGACAAAGAATTTGCACAAAGAGGTGGACTTATTAAACTCTATTAGGGCAATTCAATATAAACCTGACGTGGAAGGTTTATTGATTATCAAAGACGAAGACGATAAATGCCCAAAAATTGAAGCTCCAAAAATCGCTACAGTGATAAGAGGACACCCTGTTAACTTCCCTGTTTCATACCATCTAATGTATCGGGAATTTGAAACACTTTTCTGTGCATATTTAAATGAGTTTTCGGGCAGGGAAATACAACATATGGTAAAAGGCAAAATTAAATTTAAGGAGAATATTAAAGCTCCCTTAAATCCTGAAATCAAGAGAGATGCAAAAGGTCTAATCACACAATCACTTGAGGGAAATAGGGTCTACAAGCCTGCATTAGACCAACTGACATTAACCCAAGCTATGGACATTAATACTTTAAGAAATCTAAACCTACCGTGTTATGGGACGTTAGAACGTTGCATTTCTCATTTGGTAAATAATAAAAATCAATTTTTAGTTTATCCATTGTAGCTATCTAATTATGGTTCAGACAACCCCAAAATACGACCCTATAAAATATGCCACCCCAACCGGCACAACCCTAAACTGCAAAGGTTGGATACAGGAAGCAGCCCTGCGTATGCTGCTCAATAACCTGGACCCCGAAGTAGCAGAACGCCCTGACGACCTGATTGTGTATGGTGGCCGTGGCAAGGCAGCAAGAAATTTTGATGCCCTCGACAAAATTATTGCCGGGCTTAAAATTTTGGAGAATGATGAAACACTGCTCATACAAAGCGGTAAGCCGGTGGGTATTTTAAAAACACATAAAGACGCCCCAAGGGTACTCATCAGCAACAGCCAATTGGTACCCAACTGGGCCAACTGGAAACACTTTGACGAACTTGAAAAAAAAGGCCTGATGATGTACGGCCAAATGACCGCCGGCAGCTGGATATACATCGGCAGCCAGGGCATTGTGCAAGGCACTTACGAAACTTATGCAGCTTTGGCAGATAAGCATTTTTCGAAGCCCCACACTCACCACTCACCACTTACCACTCACGGTTCGCTTAAAGGCACCCTTAACGTAACCGCCGGCCTCGGCGGCATGGGCGGCGCACAGCCATTAGCCATTACCATGAACGAAGGCGTGGCTTTGATAGCCGAAGTGGAAGAATGGCGGATAGACAAACGCATTGAAACAAAATACCTCGATGAAAAATACACAGATATAGATGCTGCAATTGATGCTGCTGTAAAATACAAAGCAGAAAGCACCGCCAAAAGCATTGGCGTATTATGTAATGCCATTGATCTATTGCAACGATTAATAGATCGCAACATCATCCCCGATACACTTACCGACCAAACCAGTGCACATGACCCTTTGATTGGCTATGTGCCTCACAACCTTACCAACGAACAGGCCAACGAATTACGCAAAATAAACCCCGAAGCATATACACAACGCAGCTACGAAAGCATGTACCTCCATGTACAACTAATGCTGCAACTAATGGACAAAGGCGCTATCACTTTCGACTATGGAAATAACATTAGGGCAAGGGCGCAGGAATGCGAGGAAAGGTATAAGGTGGAAGGTAGAAGGTATAAGGAAGAAAACGGGGAAAGGTATAAGGAAGAAAATGAGTCGAAGGGTTTACCTTCTGCCCTAAACCCTACACCTTACACCCTAAATCGTTGCTTCGATTTTCCTGGTTTTGTACCAGCCTATATCCGCCCATTGTTTTGCGAAGGCAAGGGTCCGTTCCGTTGGGCTGCATTGAGCGGCGACCCTGCTGATATTGCGGTTACCGACCAAGTAATCATGGATATGTTTCCGGAAAATAAGGGCATGATACGGTGGATGAAAATGGCCCAGAAAAAAATAGCCTTTCAAGGCTTACCGGCACGCATTTGCTGGCTGGGCCAAGGAGAAAGGGAAAAAGCTGGACTGGCTTTTAACGAACTGGTACGTACCGGAAAAGTAAAAGCCCCAATCGTAATTGGTCGAGATCATTTAGATACAGGCTCCGTGGCTAGCCCCAACCGCGAAACCGAAGCCATGCTGGATGGCAGTGATGCGGTGGCAGATTGGCCCATCCTTAATGCATTGGTAAATACAGCCGGTGGTGCCAGTTGGGTAAGCCTGCACCATGGCGGCGGCGTGGGCATGGGTTATAGCATCCATGCAGGGATGGTAATTGTGGCCGATGGCACCCAAGAAGCTGCACTCCGCCTGGCCCGTGTTTTAAGAAACGATCCTGGTATGGGAGTGATACGCCATGCGGATGCTGGGTATGAGATGGCAAAGGGTACTGCGAAGGAATTTGGGTTAAATTTGGAAGCGAAGCTGTAAAAATACAGGCATAAGTGTATAGTGCCCAATGGGTTTAGCATAATAAATTTTGTTTTAGTGAGGGAAATAGAAAAACTATGTTACTACTTATAGCCGTATAGTTAGCCACTGTAAAGTGTGCTTTTAGCTGATTCCTTTTTATTTTTTTTGGCTGTATCAATAACAGACCTAGGAACTGCAAACCTATTTGCACCATCCAGTATTTTAAATGGGCCAAATACTTATGTTTTAATTTTTGCAGTGCGTATAGCTTTTTCTGAACCGTTACTATCAGGGATTCTTTGAGATGGTATAAAAAAGTAAATATGGCATTCCTGTTTTTATTGAGCCTTTTTACAAAGACTTTTAATCTGCTAAAAAATTACATTGTTAAGCATATAGGGTAAGAAATTCTGAAGTTAAATAGGTAAGATTATAAATCTGGTTCGTTTGGTGCTGAGGAAGCCACCGAAAAAGCCACCGATATAACAAAAATGTACTGTTAATGGAGTGCTCACATTTTTACATTATAGCATCAATAAAAAAATAACCACTTAATAAAAACCCAACAACAGGGCACTACTACCTTAAGGGTTATAATGATTATATATAGGGCATCTCTAAAAACCAAAAATTATTAATGTATTATATTTAATAATATATAAGTAACTCATTTCTATTGAATTATGTGTATATTCGAGGATGAA
>JAYUOV010000069.1:0-5950 GCA_043760535.1 Chitinophagaceae bacterium | reverse complement strand
AGCCAATGCCAAACTGCTACAAAGCACCAAACTAGACAAATACGACCCAATTATAATTAAGGGCAATATGCGAAATCTCCGCCCCACCCTCTTCGATTTACTAGCCTGGAAGGCGTTGGATTATTTTAAAACCGACGAAGCAGATATTACCAAACCAGCATACGCTTTTGAACTGAACGATGCTGCATCGCTGGCTGCGGCACCCATTTTTATTAAGTACAAATACGAAAGCAAAGACAGCAGCAGCCTGCAATTAAAAGCGGTAAAACTATACCAGCAAATACTGGCTTTTCATACAAACGATGCCAATAAAGCAGCCTTTATAGATGCTGATATAAGCCGTATCATTTTTACTCACAGTAAAAATGTAAATAGTAATAAAGAGCAACTACACAAGGAAACACTCGAACAGATTTTTTACACTTATAAAGGGAACCCTGAAGCCATGCAGGCCGGCTATTTATTAGCCCAATGGTGGAGTAATAAAGGCAATGCTTACAAGCCTGGCACAGGAACTACGGAAGATAAAAACGCCATAAAAGTAGCTGTTGGAATAGCAGAAAATATAGAAAACCTTTTTCCTAAAAGCGAAGGCGGTATCCATGCAAAAAATATGCTTGATGGCATAAAAAAGCAAACGCTGAATATGCAGGTGGAAAAAGTAAATACACCAGGTATGCCGTTTAGAGCCATAATAGATTACAAAGGCTACGAACAGCTAAACCTCCGTCTGGTAAAGGCTACAGACGATTTACAAAAACAACTGGACGAAGCTATTTACAATAACAATGATGCTTATTGGAGTCAACTGGTTTCGCTTTCGGCAATTAAAACATGGAAGCAATCTTTACCCAAACAAGATGATTACCGGCAGCACAATACAGAGATAAAAGTCGATGCTTTGCCTGTGGGTAAATACGCCATCCTCAGCAGCGTAGATAATCAGTTTTCGATGGGCAAAAATCAATTGGCGGTAGTATTTGTGCATGTAAGCAATATCAGTTTTGTACATAACGGCTCCGATTATTATGTGCTCAACCGTGAAACCGGACAACCATTGGCAAATGCCAAAATACAAACATGGTACAAGGAGTACGATTACAACACCCGAAAATACCAGCGTAGCAAAGGCGAACTTAAAACCACAGATAAAAACGGTTTTGTAAAACTAACAGAGGATAAACAAGGCCGCAACATATCACTCGATATTACCTGGAATAACGACCGCCTGGCATTAGATGATGAAATGTACCTATCGCAATCTACGAGCTACAACAGCAGCGATGGAATTGGTGACCCAAACCAGAAAAACCCCAACATATTTGAACAAAATAA
The DNA here is from genome assembly GCA_043760535.1 of Chitinophagaceae bacterium. Lineage (GTDB taxonomy): Bacteria > Bacteroidota > Bacteroidia > Chitinophagales > Chitinophagaceae > JAZKFT01. The sequence continues at coordinate 4,615 of JAYUOV010000069.1, read as the reverse complement.
CCTCCGCTATTACTACTTCAGCGACAGGAGTATTTACCGCCCGGGGCAAACGATTTATTTCAAAGCCATTGGCATTACCAAAGATGTTAACAGTAAAAAATCAAAGCTGTACATACCCAAAGATTCTGTAGAAGTGGAACTTAAAAACGCCAACTACCAAAAGGTAGAAAGCATCAAACTGATGACCAATGAATACGGTTCTGTTTTTGGCCAGTTTAAATTACCCGAAAATACACTCAACGGAAATTTTTCGTTAAGCATTAAAAACAATTCCACTTATAATTTTAGTGTAGAAGAGTACAAGCGGCCTAAATTTTTGGTAGCGTATGAAAAAGTAAAGGGCAGCTACCGTGTAAATGACAGCGTAAAGGTTACAGGAACTGCAAAAGGCTATGCCGGAAACAACATTGACGGAGCCACTGTAAAGTATCGTGTACAACGCAATACCCGTTACATATACCCATGGATATTTTGGAGAAAAGGGATATGGCCGCCGCAAGACAATGGCGAAATGGAAATCACCAATGGTGAAACAACTACCAATGCAGAAGGCAAATTTGATATTGTATTTGAAGCCATTCCGGACCTGAGCGTAAGCAAAGAATTTGACCCAACATTTGATTATACCATAGAAGCCGATGTAACCGATATTAATGGCGAAACCCGTAGCGGCGAAACCAATGTAACTGTTGCCTACAAAGCATTACAGCTTTCTATTAGCGTACCCGGCGGCACTACATTGCCGGTTGACAGTTTAAAAAACATCACCATCCGAACCCAAAATATGAGTGGTGAATTTGAGCCTGCAAAAGCCGAAGTAAAAATCTATCCGTTGCAGGATGTGGACCGTTTGCTCCGCAAAAGATATTGGGCCGTGCCTGATACGTTTGTAATGAGCCAATCGGAATTTGTAAAAAATTTCCCCTACGATGCCTACAAAACCGAAGACGATTACAGAACCTGGAACAAAGGCAATGCCGTTGCCAATCTTTCTATAACTACCGCTCCCAATACCCAATCCCAAATCCCTAATCCCAAATTACTAACCGGATGGTATGTAATAGAAGCTACCGCCAAAGACAAGTACGGCGAGGAAGTAAAAGCCGTGGAATATGTGCAGCTCTACGACGTAAAAACCAACAAGCTGCCATCGAAACAATACGATTGGGATTATACCATTAAAGGCACAGGCGAACCGGGTGAAAAAGCAAGTTTCATTGTAGGAACAAGTGCATATAACCTATGGGTAGTTCAAGAAACCGTTAAGCCTGTCGACCGTCAACAGTCCACAGTTAACGGCAAGGGGTCGACAGTTGACGGTGGACGGTCGACTGAATTCCTGACTTTAAACAAGCAAATTTCCACCATTGACTTTCCGATAACGGAGGCCGACCGTGGTGGCTATGCGGTGAACCGGTTTTTTGTAAAACACAATCGTTTTTACAGCAACCAATGGCAGGTAAATGTGCCGTGGACCAACAAGGAACTTGACATCAGTTTTGAAACCTTCCGTGATAAACTTTTGCCAGGACAGGAAGAAAAATGGAAGGTGAAAATTAAAGGCTACAAAGGCGAAAAGATAGCTGCTGAAATGCTGGCAAGTATGTACGATGCATCGCTTGACCAGTTTAAACCACACGATTGGGTGCGACCCAATATCTGGCCCAATTATTATTTCTACAATCGTTGGGAAGGCGGCACTGCCTTTGCCAATATCAGCAGTACGGAAAGGTATTGGGGCAATGAAAGAAATGATTATTACGAGAAGACATATGACCAGTTAATGAGTGTGGGTGGGGGAAATTATAGAGGTGGACGAAATATTAGAATAAGAGGTGTAGCAACTATGCAGTCAGACATGGAAATGGATAGGGCAGCACCAATGGCTATGAAATCAATGGCAGTAGAAGGAGAAGCAGATTATAACAAAGTTGAGATGGCAAAATTTACACCTCCCAAAATAGTAGCCGATAGTGAGGTTAAATCAGATGAAAGACCACCAATCAAAGAACAACCCAACGAAGACCTCTCCACTGTCCAGGTCCGTACCAACCTGCAGGAAACTGCCTTCTTCTTTCCCGATTTACACACCGATGCCGACGGCAATATTGAGTTTAGTTTTACCATGCCCGAAGCACTCACCAAATGGAAAATACAGACCCTTGCCCATACCAAAGATTTGGCTATTGGCATGGCATCTAACACCACCATTACCCAAAAAGATTTAATGGTTCAGCCAAACGCCCCAAGGTTTTTTAGAGAAGGCGACAAACTGGAACTCAGCGCCAAAGTGGTGAACCTTACCGATAAGCCATTAACCGGTCAGGCACAGTTGCAACTTTTTGATGCTGCTACCAATAAACCCGTAGATGGCTTGTTTAAAAACAGCATTTCACTACAAAACTTTACGGCTGCTGCGGGGCAAAGTGTAGCGATAAAATTCCCGATAGAAATACCTTTCAATTTTGGTAGTGCATTAACCTACAGAATCGTAGCAAAAGCTGGCCAGGTAAGCGATGGCGAAGAAAGTGCAGCACCTGTTTTAACCAACCGTATGCTGGTAACCGAAAGCCTGCCCATCAATATCCGCAACACCAATCAAAAGGATTTTAAGTTTGAAAAACTGCTAAATAGTGCCAGCAGTAACACCCTAACCAATCAGGCCATTACGGTAGAATTTACCAGCAACCCGGTTTGGTATGCCGTACAGTCTTTGCCCTATTTAATGGAATACCCATACGAGTGTGCGGAGCAAAATTACAACCGCTTTTATGCAAATGCATTGGCCACAAAAATTGCCAACAGTATGCCTAAGATAAAAGCTGTTTTTGAGAAATGGAAGACCAGCGATACGGCGGCTTTGTTATCAAACCTCGAAAAGAACCAGGAACTAAAACTGGCTTTGCTTGAAGAAACGCCTTGGGTAATAGACGCCCAAAACGAAAGCAAACAAAAGAAAAATATTGCCCTGCTTTTTGATATGGTAAAAATGAGCCAGGAAGCTGCCAAAGCCATTGCCAAAGTAAAAGAAATGCAAACCAGCAATGGTGGTTTTATGTGGTTTAAAGGCGGCCCTGATGATCGTTATATGACACAGTATATCATTTCATCCATGGGGCATTTGCGAAAGCTTGGCGTTTTGTCCCCCGCTGTCGGGGGTGCCGAAGGCGGGGGTGGATTAAGCCAAAACTTAAATCAGGAAATCAAAAACATCATTGCCAGAGCCATCCCTTACCTCGATGCCAGAATTAAAGAAGATTACGACTGGCTGATAAAGTACAAGGCCGATTTGAGCAAAAATAATTTGTCTTCCATCTCTATCCAATACCTATATATGCGTAGCTTTTTTACCGAATACCCAATACCTGCTACCAGCAAAACGGCTGTGGATTATTATACCAAACAAAGCCAGCAGTTCTGGCTACAAAACAGCAAGTACGATCAGGGCACGATAGCATTGGCACTCAACCGTAAAAACGATAAAAAAACACCACTTGCCATTTTAAAATCACTTCGTGAAAACAGTATTACTAACGAGGAGTTCGGCATGTACTGGAAAGAATTTAACACTGGCGGCTACTATTGGTATCAGGCGCCTATCGAAAGCCATTCGCTGCTGATAGAAGCTTTTAGCGAAATAGAAAACAAAACAGAAACCATTGACGACCTCAAAACATGGTTGCTAAAACAAAAGCAAACCCAAAACTGGAAAAGCACCAAAGCCACCGCCGAAGCCTGTTATGCGTTATTGCTGCAAGGCAGCAATTGGATCAATGTAGAAAAAACAGTCACCATTAAACTGGGCAATTATACCATCAGCAGCAACGATAACAACAATAAAGCCGAAGCCGGCACAGGTTATATAAAAACAAAAATTGATGGCAAAGATGTGAAACCGAATATGGGAAATATCTCCATAACACTCGCCACCGCCGGAGCCGCAGGCTCAAAAGCCTCCCCTGCGGGGAGGTTGGAGGGGGCTACATCCTGGGGCGCTGTCTATTGGCAGTATTTTGAAAACCTGGATAAAATAACCATGGCGGCTACGCCTTTAGCGTTGGTAAAAAAATTATTTGTAGAAAAGAACAGCGACCGTGGCCAAGTACTTACGCCAGTAAACGATGGCGACATTATTAAAATCGGCGACAAAATAAAAGTTCGCATAGAACTACGTGTGGACCGTAACATGGAATATGTACACATGAAAGACATGCGGGCTGCCTGCATGGAGCCAGTAAATGTATTGAGCCAATACAAATACCAGGATGGCCTTGGCTATTACGAAACCACCAAAGATGCCAGCATCAACTTTTTCTTTAGCTATTTAAACAAAGGAACCTATGTGTTTGAGTATCCGCTTACGGTTACGCACAGCGGTAACTTTAGCAATGGCATAACCAGCATACAATGTATGTACGCACCGGAATTTACCAGTCATAGTGAAGGGGTAAGGGTTACGGTGAAGTAGAAATTTCAGAACTCCTTACCCCTCGCAGTTTTGATTGCGTAGTTTTTGTTTTTTTGCCTGCCCCGCCTGCCCCGATGAATATCGGTGGATTATTTCGGTGGAACCCAGCGAAAGCCGTGCCCTGATGGAGCGACATTGGCGAACGTT
>JAYUOV010000068.1:0-2139 GCA_043760535.1 Chitinophagaceae bacterium | reverse complement strand
TTAATACTGCACCGTACTCTTTTGAAACATATTACCCCGGCCAGGGACATACCGAAGACAATATTGTAATCTGGTTTAAAAAAGAAAAAATACTTTATAGCGGATGCTTAATAAAAGGTGCTGATGCAGAAGATTTGGGCTTTTTAGACGATGGCAATGTTACAGGATATGCTTCTACGCTACAAAAGGTGCAGCAAAAATGCCGGAAACCAAAGTTTATCATTATAGCCCACAGCGACTGGAAAAATATACATTCATTAAAGCATCCTATCATTATGGCAAAAGAACTTAAAAAGAAAAACGACCGCTAAAAATCGGCTCGGTGATACCTGCGCCAGCCTTTGCAAGTGTTCCCCAAAAGAAGCAGGGTCTCCGCATACCACACCCACGCCATTGTTGTGTGTTTTCACCAACAATCTCTACACCTCACTATTCCAAATTTGAAAATGCAAAATATCCACCAACTATTAATTGTATTGTATTGTTTTTCCCAAAAAATATCATGGAGTTTCCGGAAAACTGGCCCTGTTTTTTTACGGCTACCAATCTAAATTGGCTGCCACTTTTACTACCAGATATGTACAAAGATGTCATTATTAACAGTCTCACATTTTTAGTAAAGCAGCAGCGAGCCAAGGTATTTGCTTTTGTTATCCTGGGCAATCATCTGCACTTAATTTTGCAGGTGCTTTCAGGCTACAAACCTGAACCTGTTCAGCGGAATTTTTTAAAATTTACTGGCCAATAAATGAACCTTGATTTACAGCAAAGCAACCCAAAATTTTTAGAACAATTTTAAGTGGCTGCAAAAGACAGGGCATCAATTTTTCCGCAATAAGCGGAACAGGTGGGAGCGTAATTCGTTCAGCATTGAATTGCGCAGTAGGCCAGTTTTTGAACACAAGCTTAACTACCTGCATTGCAATCCTGCAAAGGGTAGGCTCTGCATGTTGGCATAAGAATATCATTATTCATTGGCCTTATTTTAACATACAAGTCTGTATAATTTTAGTTTTCTAACAAATTGGCAAGCATATCTAAAGTATAGGTTTTGTTTGGGTGTGGAAAGCCGTTGGTGATAACACCGAACGGCGGCGTGGGTATTGCTAATTCGAACACTAAACACTACTAGGGGAACAGCCACAGGGGCAGGGCAATAATATGTTTTGTAAAAGAACTGAAGGCTAATTTAAACGACGCTCCGTTTAACTGTTTGCTACTATTGGGCTTTTAGACTGGAATATCTGTTAGTTACAGTTTACAGGAGTAAGGAGTCCCCAAATTTCTCCCAACAAAAACCGGGTAATCTTGTTATTTTCATGCATTAAGTAACGGGCTATTTTACATGACAAAAACAAAATCGGCTAAGGCCGCAAAAGGAATCAACAAAACTGAAGCAGAAACTTCAAACGCCATTTTTATTAAAGGGGCAAGAACCCATAACCTCAAAAATGTAGATGTTTATATACCCAGAAACAAGCTGATTGTAGTTACTGGCGTAAGCGGTTCGGGCAAATCTTCTTTAACCATAGATACCCTATTTGCCGAAGGCCAGCGACGCTATGCCGAAAGCCTGAGTGCTTATGCCCGACAGTTTATGCAGCGTATGGATAAGCCAGATGTGGACTATATTAAAGGACTTTGCCCAGCCATTGCCATAGAACAAAAAGTAAGTACCCGTACCCCACGAAGTACTGTAGGTAGCATGACGGAAATTTACGATTACCTGCGGCTGTTATATGCCCGAATTGGCCGCACCATTAGCCCTATAAGTGGAAGGCAAGTAAAAAAAGATGATGTGGCAGATGTGGTAAAAGGAATAACCACTCTAAATGCTGGCGACAAAGTGTTACTGCTAGTGCCTTTTCGCCAACATAACAACCGAGATGCGAAAGAGGAACTAAGCATACTAATGCAAAAAGGCTTTACCAGGATTTACCACAATAAAGAAACCATACGCATTGAGGAAGCAATGGAAAACGAAAAACATTTGCAACAACTGGGTAACCCCAAAAAAACAACATCCAAAATACCGGTTTCTTTTCTGCTAGTTGATAGATTTATAGTAAAGGATTTTGATGAAGATGATATCCACCGCATTTCCGATTCGGTAGATACCGCTTTTTTTGAAGGCGAAGG
>JAYUOV010000067.1:0-5969 GCA_043760535.1 Chitinophagaceae bacterium | reverse complement strand
TGGGTTAATTTAGCCAAACCCTTTCTGGTAATGCATTTCAATGGAAGCATTTAACGATGCCCAACCCCAATTAGCGGTTATAATTTATTTTGAAATTTTTTTTATATTTAAACATTCAGCAGTAATTGAGCTTTAATATTAAACAAAAAATATATTTTGCAAGCCAGTTAGGGCTAAATTGTAATAAAAATTAGGAAACACAATCGGTTTAATGGATTAGTAAAATGAAATTATTTTTAAAAATTATTGGATTCAGCCTTTAAAAATAAAAGCAGAGTCTGAATTTTATGTATCGTAAGCGTTCAATGTCTTATTTTTGATTAAAGTTTGTATCTTTTTAATATAGAGTAATTTAATTAATGTGATTGGTTTTTTGGCGCAGCTTTCGGTAAAATCTAATTTGAATTGTAGGTGGGGTATTTGTATTGGTAGGCAAAAATTAATGTTGATAAAGGGGTTTTTACTTTTATTCTTTAAGCATACAGATGAAAAAAAAGTCTTCTGCAAAGCGGTTGCTACTAATGGTTGCTTGCTGCTCATTCATTAGCGGGTTTTTCTCTGCTTATTTATAGTAACCACTAACAACCCTTTGCCTTTCTTAACAATTGCAGCTAACAGATTTTCCGTATATTAATTATTTATAAGTAGGGTCAGTTTTTTTTATTCTCACAACAATTCGGTACATAATTATTGTGCTGTAGAAGGTAAGTGTCAGATAAGATCTGCTACTGTACAGTGTTTTACAAATACAAATAAAAATGATGCCCAACCGTTCTATCGATACATTATTTCAGTTAATACAATCCCTCGAGAAATCGGAGAAGCGGAATTTTAAGCTTTACATAAAGCGGAGCTCGGCTAAAGAAGATTTAAAAATTATCCAGCTTTTTGATGCCCTAGATAAATTACACGACTATGATGAAAGGGTTTTACTTAAAAAAATGCCCTCGGTAGAAAAGCCACAATTGGCCAATTTAAAAACCCACCTCTACAAACAGTTGTTATCAAGTCTTCGTTTATTAAAAAGTACAGAGAGTATAGATCTTCAATTAAATGAGCAGTTAGACTACGCCAGAATACTGTACAATAAAGGCCTGCATCTGCAAAGCCTTAAAATTTTAGATAAGGCAAGAGAAATGGCAAGAAGCCATCATAAGTTTAACTTTATGGCACAAGTGCTTAGCCTAGAAAAAAAAATAGAGGCGCTCCATATTACAAGGAGTATGCAGGGTAAATCGGAGCGGCTTTCGGAAGAGGCACTAGAAGTGATTGATCATATTAGCATGGTAGCTAAACTTAGTAATCTTGCGGTACAGCTATATAGTTGGTATATCCAAAACGGACATGCCAGAAATGAGAAAGATGAAGCCGCTGTAAAACTTTTTTTTAAACAAAATTTGCCCCCCAATGCTGAGCTATTATCTGGTTTTTACGAACAACTATACCTCTTTCAAAGCTATGTATGGTACGCATTTATACGACAGGATTTTTTAATGTATTATCGCTACAGCCAGAAATGGGTAGATCTTTTTGACGACCAGCAAATGATGATATCTGTAGAAACTGGACACTTTATTAAGGGGATGCACAACCTACTGAATGCTCATTTTGATCTGAGTAATTTTAGAAGATTTGAAAATACCCTTGTACGTTTTGAACGTTTTGCCCTTAGTACACAAGCTAACAAACACGATAATTTTCGGATACATACTTTTATTTACATCAATAGTGCCAGGATAAACCAACATCTGATGATGGGTACATTTAGCGATGGCCTTACTTTGGTGAAACCTATTGTGGATCAGTTAAAAGAATACGTTCTATATGTCGATAATCATCGCATATTGGTATTTAACTATAAAATAGCAAGCTTGTATTTTGGCGCCGGCGATTACGACAATTGCATTGATTATCTGCAAAAAATTATCAATAGCCATGTGGACTTGCGCACCGATTTACAATGTTATGCCCGGCTGATGCACATGATGGCGCATTACGAAATGGGGAATGATGATATTATGGAGTACCTCACTAAATCTGTTTACCGCTTTATGGCCAAAATGCAGAACCTGCGTGGGGTAGAAGAGGAGATGTTTAAATTTATCAGACAATCATTTCATTTGTCGCCCAAAAAATTAAAGCCTGCCTTTGAAAACTTTTTAATCACACTAAAAAAGTTTGAAAAAAATCGATTTGAGACCAGGGCTTTTGCTTACCTCGATGTAATAAGCTGGGTAGAAGGTAAAGTGCTGGACAAGCCTATGAGTACTGTAATAAAAGAAAAATATTTAAAAAGTAAACGCCGGTAGGTTGCAGCTATTTTTTTCAAAAAAATTTACCTTTTTATTGTTTTACCTAAAACTTTTTACAGTTTAAGACGGAAAAGGAAAACGGTAAAAATTTGGTTAAGCATAAGTTCAAAAACAGACAGTAAATGAAATAAAAACAGCTAAAACCAATAAAGTAAAGGGTTTTAGCCGTTTTTAGAAGTGCCCACGAAAGGAATCGAACCTTCACACCCTTGCGAATGGCAGATTTTGAGTCTGCTGCGTCTACCAATTCCGCCACATGGGCAGCATGTTTAATTAGTTTTGCAATATTAGGCTGCATTGCCAAAACGTCCAAAAATTGTTTTACAAGAATTGATAGTAGTTGTCTACAAGGTTAGTAAACTACAGCCTCTTACATCGCTATTGTCCATCCGGCCTAGTATTTCAAAACTGCCATCTGCATACACTTTGCCTAAATCTTCGGTAGCTATAAAGCTGCAACTATACATATTGGCTAGGTCTATCACACACAATGCACCAGTGCCAATATCTTGTATTTGCATTGGATCATCTTCAGATCTTACCAGCACCTTCATCCAAGGCGGACATGTAAACCTGCCATTGCCAATACTGTAGGCCTGCGATAATAGCTCCGTCATACCATATTCCGAATGTACAGTTGGCAACCGAAAAGCATCTTTCAACTCCTGCTGCACTTCCATTCTTGTCATTTCTTTTTTACGGCCTTTCATGCCACCTGTTTCCAGCACCACAGTATGTTGTAATGGTATGGGGCATTGTTCTGCAAAGTCAAGCAGGGCGTACGTTACACCAATAAGCCAGGTTTTTTGGCCTGCAGTTTCCCTTCTTTTTAGTACTGCTTTTAGCTTCACAAAATCGTAGAGGTACAGGCCACTGTCTTCGTTTTTACTTGCCTTAACCAGTTCCTCAGTCATCAGCACCAGGCTACTGCCTTGCCGCTCTAAATAGGAGGGGAGAAGGCCAATAATGGCCCAATCTTTAGGTTCGCCATAAAACAACCTGAAAGCTGCCACAAAACTTTTTTGGTACCAATCTGTTTTCGCTACGTAATGTTTACTTGTTTTAAATCCTGTAGTGCCGCTACTGGTAAAAATTATTTCAGCCACCGTGTCAGAAACCAATAGTTGGTGCGTTTTAAAAAATGAAATCGGAATGAAAACAGGTTGGTTTAATATTGCTTTATTATGTAGGGTATCCACCCATTTGCGATAAACCGGATTGTGGTGGTATTGAAATGCAAAAATGCTTTGGGCAATATTTGAAAAATTAGATTCACCAATTTGTAAAATTTCTTCAATCGTAAAAGGACTTGGATGTTTTGTAAGATAATCCACTAAATTTGGGTATGACGTTTATGAAAGTTTCATCAAAAATAATAGCGATAGCCTTAGCAGTGGGTATTTGCTTTTGGGGTTGCAAAAAAACGAACCCTACAAATAAGCCGGTACTCCGGTTTAAAAGTGCCAGCACTTACAATGTAAGATTGGGCGGATTATTATCAATAACGCTTGAGTGTGAAAATGCAGCCGACCTAAAAATTTCCGAGTTAGATACAGCCCTAGCCATACAGTTTATAGTACTTAATCCACAATCTTGTGTTAGCGGCTCCGGCTCCAAAAATAGAATTTTTCGTACTGCCATACCTGTAACTGGTTCATTTTCTGGCACTTCAGAAATTGTGCTAAATTGGATTAATAATGTTGGCGTGGGCGCACCTCCGGGTTATGGCCAGCTACCCAATACCAATTGCAGGCCTATAGATAGTACTCGCATTAGGTTTTGGGTAAAAAATAAAGCAGGTGTTACCAGCGACACTGTATTGGTAGATAAAGCTATTCTTATTTACCATTAATGCACTTGAACCATTGGCAAAAATGGGCTTATTATGGCCAATGGATTATTGCCGCAGGTGCAGCAGCGCAATGTTTCGAAACCGTAACTGGGCTTGGGTTACGGCTTATAAATCCATGGTTTTATGTTTTGATATGCACTTGTACTCTTTTGCAGTACATGGTGCATTTTCGTTTTTTTACAAAACGTAAACCCATTAACGAACGGCAGCAGTTTTTTGCAGACCAAAAAAATTTTTTGTGTATTCAGTTTGTGTTAGGTGCTATCTTTTTTTTAGCCAGTTTTTTTATTGTTGGTTTCATTATAATTATCCCATTAGCGGCGCTTGGTTTATTGGCTGGTGCATATTCTTTTTTTCTGCTGAAACCACGCAACAACCGTTTTTTTAGGTACAATGGATTATTTAAAATTGTAACGCTTACCGTTACATGGGCAGGTGTTACTTGTGTGCTACCGGTAATGGCATCGCAGCAAAATATAGCCGATGCTCATTTAATATTTCATTTCGCCATGCGGTGGTTAATAATGCTGGCCATTTGCCTACCTTTCGATGTAAGAGATGTGGCAAGAGATACCAGAAATGGCACCAAAACACTTCCTGCTATTATTGGTGTAAAAAATGCTTTTACAGCTAGCTATTTCAGTATTCTGCTTAATACTTTGCTGGTAATCCTATCTGTAAGTTGGGGTAGTAATACCTGGCCGTTTGCCATTACCAATGCCATAGCCAATATTATTATGGCACTTTCCATTTGGTATAGTAGCAGGCATTTAAAAGATGAGTTCAGCTGGTTTTTATTAGATGCCAATTTTATAATACATGCACTAATTGTGGCGGCAATACTGCTTGCTTAAATAAAATAAAATGGGAAGCCACTTTACTAACAGTATAATTTTTACTTTAAATGCAATTACTTCATGGACTTTTAATTCTTTATTTTTTCTGGTAAAATTTCATCCATTTCCTTAATTGGCATTTCCCCCCTTTTGCAGTAGGTTTGCGTCCTTTAAAGATATGACTATGGACGCAATTCAAATGGTGGATTTAAAAAAGCAATACCGAAAAATTAAGACGGAGGTAGATGCAGCCATGCAAGATGTAATAGACAAAGCTGCCTTTATTAATGGAAAGCCCGTACAGGACTTTTCTAAAAACCTAACAGATTATTTGGGGGTCAAACATGTAATCCCCTGTGCCAATGGTACAGATGCCCTGCAGATAGCCATGATGGCATTGGGTTTGCAGCCGGGAGATGAAATCATAACACCTTCATTTACCTATATAGCTACCGTAGAAGTAGTGGCTTTATTAAGATTAACGCCAGTATTTGTAGAAGTAGATCCCAAAACTTTTTGCATAGACCCTGCTGCAATAGAAGCAGCTATTACATCCAAAACAAAAGCCATTGTTCCGGTACATTTATACGGTCACACATCGCAAATGGAAGCAATTTTGGCCATTGCCAAAAAACATAACCTTTTTGTAATAGAAGATAATGCACAAGCCATTGGCGGTGATTATACTTTTAGTGATGGCACAAAAAAGAAAAGCGGCGTATTGGGAGATATTGGTTGTACTTCCTTTTTTCCTTCTAAAAACCTGGGTTGCTATGGCGATGGCGGCGCCATTTTTACCAATGACGATACCCTTGCCGAACTGCTTAAAAAAATAGCCAACCACGGCCAAAGTGTACGCTACTACCACGATGTAGTTGGTTGTAATAGTCGCCTCGATACTTTACAAGCCGCCGTTCTCAATATTAAACTACAACATCTGGATAGCTATATAGATGCACGTAGGGCAGT
>JAYUOV010000066.1:0-18203 GCA_043760535.1 Chitinophagaceae bacterium | reverse complement strand
TCAAAGGGAAAAGGGAGCAATCCCTTTATCCTTTGATAAAATATAAAGCCATATTGTACCACTCTAAAAGTTGCATTTATTACTTGAATCTAAGTTTTAAAGAAAAAACGATAAAAATGAACGAAGCAGAAACAAGAGCAGAACTCATAGACCCCAAGTTAAAAGCTTGTGGTTGGGGCGTTGTAGAAGGCTCTAAAATCCTTCGTGAATACAACATTACCGCAGGTAAAATTCAAACAGGTGGCGTAAGAGCAAAAAAAACTGACTGCCGATTATGTGTTGGTTTACAAAGGAATTAAACTGGCAGTAATAGAAGCCAAAAGCGATGATTTAGGCGTTGGCGAAGGTGTGGCACAAGCCAAACAATATGCCGAGAAATTAAAATTAGAAAGCACCTACAGCACCAACGGAAAGGAAATTTATAGCATCTGTATGAAAACAGGCGTTGAAAATCTTGTTGCCGATTATTTAACACCCGAACAACTTTGGAATAAAACATATTCAATTGAAAATGGAAAATTGACAATTGAAAATTCAAGGGAGTGGTTTGAAAAGTTTGCATATGTTCCGTTTGAAACTATTGGAGGCACTAAGCCACCAAGGTTTTATCAAGAAATTGCAGTAAACAATGTAATGGAGGCTGTTGCCAATAAAAAAGATAGAATACTTTTAACCTTAGCAACTGGAACCGGTAAAACGACCATTGCCTTTCATATTGCGTGGAAGCTATTTCAAACACGTTGGAATTTGAAATGGGACAGCAGCCGCAGACCAAGAATACTTTTTATGGCTGATAGAAATGTATTGTCAGACCAAGCTTATGGAGAATTTACCAAGTATTCAGCTTTTAACGAAGATGCTTTATTGCGGATAAGTCCCAAAGCTATAAGAGATATAAATGACGATGGCAAGGCAATAAAAGTTAACACCTTTATTCCCAATTCTTCCAAAACTAAAAGTCGGATACCGACAAATGGGAATATTTTCTTTACAATTTTCCAAACATTTATGACAGGAAAAGAAGGAGAGTTAACAATGGAAAACGAAGAAGGAAATTTATCTATAGCGGCTGAACCAGAAACTAATTATCCATTATCAACTGTCAATTATCAATTATACCCTGCGGACTATTTTGACTTCATCATAATTGACGAGTGCCACCGTGGCGGAACAAACGATGAAGGAAACTGGAGAGGCATTTTAGAATATTTTTCGCCAGCCGTTCAGTTGGGTTTAACCGCAACGCCAAAACGCAAAGACAATGTTGATACTTACAAATATTTTAGCGAACCCGTTTATGTCTATTCACTCAAAGAAGGTATCAATGACGGTTTCCTTACGCCATTCAAAGTAAAACGCATCAAGACAACGCTTGATGATTACATCTACACAAGCGATGACCAAATAATTGAAGGCGAAATAGAAGAAGGCAAACTTTACACCGAACCCAACTTCAACAGAATAATTGAGATAAAAGCAAGAGAGGCGAAACGTGTTCAGCTTTATATGGACGATGCCAACCAAAAAGAAAAGGCAATAATTTTTTGTGCCACGCAAGACCACGCTGCGGCAGTTAGAGATTTGGTTGCTTCGGCACGCTCAGCAGCCTACAAGGTGGGTGAGCAGAAGGTTACTGAGCCTGTCGAAGTAAATTATTGTGTTCGTGTTACTGCAAATGATGGAGAAATAGGCGAACAGTTTTTAAGAGAGTTTCAAGACAACGAAAAAACAATCCCGACCATTTTAACCACTTCGCAAAAACTTTCGACAGGAGTAGATGCAAGAAATATCCGCAACATCGTTTTAATGCGACCAGTAAACTCAATGATAGAGTTTAAGCAAATTGTAGGACGAGGAACACGTTTGTTTGATGGAAAAGACTTTTTTACAATCTATGATTTTGTAGATGCTTACCACCACTTTGCCGACCCTGAATGGGATGGAGATGCTTTGCCTTGTGAAGTTTGCGGACAATTAGTGTGTGAATGTCAAACAGGACCAAAACCACCGCCACAACCTTGTAAAGTTTGCGGACAAACACCTTGCGTTTGCGAAAAGAAACCGAAAGAGCCTTGCGAAATTTGTGGTGAATTAAATTGTAATTGCAACAAGCGACTAAAAATAAAAGTGAAGTTGAAAGATGGAAAGGAACGTGAAATACAATCAATGATTTCAACTTCGTTTTGGAGTGCAGACGGCAAACCAATTTCAGCAGAAGAATTTTTGAATAACCTGTTTGGCGAATTGCCAAACCTTTTCAAAAGCGAAGACGAATTGAGGACACTTTGGAGCAATCCACTAACCAGACGAACACTACTAGAAAAATTAGATGCAGCAGGTTTTGGCAAAGACGAATTGACCACTTTACAAAAACTCATTGACGCTGAAAAAAGCGACTTGTTTGATGTGTTGGAATATGTATTTAACAGCGACATAAAACCAATGACAAGAGAAGCAAGAGTAGCCGCAGCACAAGCGACCATCTTTGCTTTGCTTGACAACAAACAAAAAGAATTTATTGAATTTGTTTTGAGCAAATACGTTGAGACAGGCGTAGAAGAACTTGACCAAGAGAAACTACCAATCTTGCTTACAAACAAATATCAATCGTTAGAAGATGCCAAAGACATTTTGGGTGACGTTGCAAACATCAGCAGACTGTTTATAGAATTTCAACAGCACTTGTATAAACGAAAAGTAGCATAACTACCCAACGCACCAAGCTAGGCACATTTGCAAGGCTACACAAAGCCTACACACAAAAGCCAGCCTTATGCCAATGCACAGGCAACAATCTGCGGCTGAACACAAACACACATTATAGATAACATATAAGAAGGGCGATCTTACAAAATGGGGTTTAATAAAATACGGGCAGCCGGAAGTTGTCTTCAGCTTTTTGTTGTTATCTGCATCTTCAGTTTTTCAATCATCATCGGTACCGGGCGTGTGGAGTACTAATTCCCGAAGTTCGGCAAGCCCTTTCCGTAATACGATGTTATAAATAGTGTTCTTTTTAATTGAGTACAGCTTGCGATAGTAGTGTTTGATAAAAATATATTATAAAATATGGTGTATGGATTTAACTAAAAAAATAGCTACCAGCGCTAGTAAAATAAAAGGCGGCCTTATAAAAACAGCACTGCCAAATTAGAGAAAAATACTACTTCGTTCCATCGTTAAGCGGCCGGATAACTATGGTTACAGTTTTACTTTTAAATTGGCCTTCTGCACTATTACCATCTGCTTGGTATTTGCCTTTCGTATTTACACTTACGAAATTGCAATACGGTTGTCTTTACTTCGCTCAGGTATGCTATAAGCTGATAACCGAATTATAAAAATGCCTTTATTTTGAACCCATTATGGAAAGATTACAACAATTGATTCAGCACCTGAACCTGTTACCGCATCCAGAAGGTGGTTACTATGCAGAAACCTATCGCTGTGCAGAAACAATAGCAAAGGCAGCATTGCCAAGCCGTTTTGAAGGGGATAGAAATTGTAGCACGGCTATTTATTTCTTAATTCCGGGCGGGCAGTTTTCGGCTTTTCACCAAATTAAAGCTGATGAACTATGGCATTTTTACGAAGGCTTACCGCTGCATGTGTATGTCATCCATCCGAAAGAAAATCTGCAGATTATCCGTTTAGGAAAAGATATAGAACAGGGTGAAGTTTTTCAGGCAGTGGTGCCGGCAGGCAGCTATTTTGCTAGCAGGCCAGCAGCAAAAGACGGCTTTAGTTTAGTGGGCTGTACGGTAGCTCCAGGTTTCGATTTTCAAGATTTTGAATTGACGAAAAAGCAATATTTAATGGATCAATATCCCCAATATGCTTCGCTTATTATGGAATTGTGCAGGGGCTAACTTAGCAATTGAAACCAATAGGTATCCTGTAATCGTATTCATAAAAAGATGCACTTTATTATGAACACGTTTACAGTAATTAATTTTTATAGATCATAAATTCAAAATGGCTTAATAACCCCTTACATTTTTACCCTCCATATAGTTCATAAAGGCTCTATTGCACACACGGTTGCCGCCGGGTGTAGGGTAGTTGCCTGTAAAATACCAGTCGCCGGTATTGGTGGGGCAGCATTCGTGCAAGTCTTCTATGGTTTGGTAAATTACATGTACAGGTGTATCCACCCCTTCTGGTGTAATCATTTGGGCTATTTTGGCACTAATTTCTTCGGGGCAAAATTGCTTATACACCTGCCTTACTACATTCTCTACATGTAATTGATTGGTGCTTTGGAGCGCTTTACATTGTGTATGCAAATCGTCCAGCAACTGCTCCTGCCCACGTTCTTTAAGCAGGTTAATAGCGGCCTGAAAGGCAATAAAATCGCCCATCTTGCTCATATCTATACCATAGCAATCGGGGTAGCGTATTTGCGGGGCGCTGCTAATAACTAGGATTTTTTTAGGCCTTAAACGAGCCAGCATTCGTATAATGCTTTCTCGTAATGTAGTGCCCCTAACTATACTGTCGTCTATTACCACAAGTGTGTCCTCATCTGGTCTTGATGTGCCATAAGTAATATCGTAAACGTGCTGTACCATATCGTTACGGCTTACATCTTCTGTAATAAAAGTTCGCATTTTTACGTCCTTTATTACAATCTTCTCCTGCCGTATTTTACGGGTTACCATTTCGGCCAGTTTCTCTTCGCTGTAATCGCCTCCCCAGCTCATAATACGCTGTATTTTAATGGCATTCAGGTATTCTTCCATGCCTTTGCACAAGCCTATAAAAGCCACTTCTGCGGTATTAGGTATGTAGGCAAAAATGGTATTTCGTAAATCGTAATTAATGTTTTCTAGCACTGGCTTGCTCAGGTGGTGGCCAAGTGCTATTCTTTCCCGGTAAATTTTTTCATCATTACCCCGGCTAAAATAAATGCGTTCAAAGCTGCAGGCACGGCGTTCTTTAGGTTCTAGTATCTGTGTTATTTTATAATTGCCATTATTATCGCTAATTAAAGCACAGCCCGGCATCAGTTCCATCACTTCGTTTTCACCCACATTAAAAGTGGTGCGTATTGCAGCTCTTTCGCTGGCTGCTACTATAAAATCATCGTTAGCATAATAGTATGCAGGCCGTATGCCGTTGGCATCTCTCATCACAAAACTGTGGCCATTGCCTACCAATCCACCAAAGGTAAAACCGCCATCAAACAGCGATGTAGCCATCCGCAACACCTTTTCTATGTCCGGGTTCTCATGGTTCAGTTCTTCTTCTTTTACCAAAAAATGATGTATAACTTCCATCATAGCAGCGAGGTCGCTTTGTTTGGAAAAAACACCGGGTTCTTCATTAATCTGGTCGAATAATTCGTCGGTATTTACGAGGTTAAAATTGCCTGCTAGTGCCAGGTTTCGGGCCGGGCTTATATTTCTTTTTATAAATGGATGGCAAAATTCTATTTTGTTTTTGCCCTGTGTACCATACCGCAGGTGGCCAAGCATTAGCTCTCCTAAAAACGGCAGGTGGCCTTTCATCAAACCGGGATGCTGCGAAATATCTGGTTGAAACTTTTCTACTTCAGCCACTTCCTCCCCTATTTTTTTAAACAAATCGGCTATAGGCTGCTGTATTGCACTTCTGGTACGGTACAAAAAAGGATAGCCGGGTTCCACATTGGTTTTTACCACCGCAAGGCCGGCACCATCCTGACCACGATTGTGCTGCTTTTCCATAAGCAGGTATAGCTTGTTAAGGCCATACATAGCACTGCCATACTGCTGCAGGTAGTGCGAAATAGGTTTACGAAGACGGATGAATGCAAGGCCACATTCATGTTTTATAGGGTCACTCATAATAGCTTTCTGTGGAGAAGCGGCAAATGTAAGTGGTTAGTAGGGATTAGGGATTGGGTATTAGGGGATTGGGTCAATAGTTATTTTAAACCTTTTTTATTTGCCTTACCACAAACTTTTATTGCTAGTAAAAACAACTTACCTAAAGACTTATTAACGAATGACGAATGACCCTTAACAATTTTAATTCAAGACCAATACATCATTTGGTATTACAGCTTCTGCCAGCCAAATAAATTCGTGTATAAAATTGTCTATCTGTCCTTCAAAAGAAGCGTCAATCAAATTGCCTTCCACATCAAACTTTTTGTCTACACCCGGGGTAATAAGCATATATGGAGAAAGCAGGCCAAACAAGCCACCAACCAATAACTGCATTTGCTGACTGGCACGGATGCCACCCATTGCGCCGGGTGATGCTGTTACTATGCCAAATGCCTTGTGGTGCTGCTTTGGAAAATGATCCAACAGGTTTTTCATGGCTGGAGAATAGCTGCCATTATATTCAGGCGTTACCAGTATAAAGGCATTAGCTTCAAACATGGTTTTGGCCAAGGGCTGAAATTCTACTGGGGCCTTTTCAACCGATGACCACGCCGCCTGAATGGGCGGAACATTATGCTGTTGCATATCTACCAAATCTATTTGGTGGGCTGTTTTTTGCTCCAAATGTTTTTTTAAATGAAGTGCCACTCTATGGGTAAGGCTGCCAATACGTGGGCTGCCAGCAATAATTACAATATTCATTATTTTAGTTTTTATGGTGCAAAAGTAGGAAAAAATACAATTTAATGTTTAAACATTGAATTAAAAGAACTTGAAATATCCCCCGGTTTTGGCCGGGGGATAAAATGGTGTAATTGAATTTTTTTTATTTAGAAACCATAGCCTGTTGTTTCCAGCTATCGAGCTGGGTACAGTTCTGAAAATCGGGGTCTATAAAAATGTAATAGTTGCTAATGTGGGTGGCAAACCATTTTTCCAAAGTGTTTTGCTTCTTCTCCTCTAAAGATCTTGTGGAAACTCGGTTATAATCGTCTTTCAGGTTTTCGCGGTGTGGCTCGGTACGGGTACGCAGGTACACAATGCGAACACCTTTTTTTCCACGTTCGTCGGTATAAGATTGTGGTTTGCTGTATTGGCCAGGTTTTAATGTTTTTAGTAACGGAATAATTTCTTTATCCAGTTCGTCAATAGCTAAAAACGAGCCACCATTGCGGCTTTGCTGCATACCGCCGGTAAATTTGCTTTCCTCTTCATCGCTAAATTTGCTAACGGCTTCACCAAACTGCATTTTGCCACTTGTAAGTTGCAATTGTATGCTGTCCAGTTTTGTTTTGGCTTCGCCAATCTCGTCTTCGGTTACTTCGGGTATCATTAAAATATGTCTTACCACCGCATCGTCGCCGGCACGGCTTACAAGCTGAATAATGTGCAAGCCAAATTTCGATTTTACCACACTCGAAATCTGTCCTTCTTTTAATTTAAATGATGTAGAAATAAAAACCGGATCCCAAAACTTATCGTTGCGGTTAATATTGTACTGGCCGCCCGTTTCTTTACTACCAGGGTCTTGTGTATATAGTTTGGCCATTTGCTCAAACTTTTTACCGCCTACTTCTATCTGTCTTTTTATATCGTTCAGTTGCTTAGCAGTATAGCTTTCTATATCTCGGCTTGCTTTAGGGAAAATGACGATTTTACCTATTTCTATTTCGCTTTCGTAAAAAGGCAGGCTGTCTTTGGGTATGGTGTTCCAATAATCTTTTACCTCATTTGGGGTAATTTTTATGTTGTCCACTATTTTGCCTCGCATGGCTTCGGCCAGCTTTTTTTCTTTAAAAGGAATTTTAAAATCTTCCTTCATTTGGTAAATAGTTTTACCTGCTACTTCTTCCAGCACCTCTTTGCTACCATATTGCTGTATAAAACCACGTATCTGATTGTCCAGCAAGGCATCTATTTCATCGTCGCTTACGGGCAAACTATCTTTTTCGGCCTGTATTACCAATGCTTTTTTAATCAGTTCGCCTTCCATTAAAATACATTCGGGGTTGTCGGGCAGCTGTCCGCCCTGGCGTTTTATATCACTAATAGCATTAAAAATATCGCTGCTAAGGATGATGCGGTCGCCTACTTTACCTACAATTTTATCGGCCACTACTTTTTTAGGTTGGGCAAAAATGCTGGTAGTTGCAGTAAATAAAATGGCCAGCAATCCGATTCTTAAAAAAATACTTCTCATAATTTCTTTTCGATGAATGTGGTCAAAAGTAATTGTTTCGGCTGTGCAAAGAATGGGTGGGGATGTTTTTAACAAAGTGATTAAGAGGAAACCACGTTCAATCAAACAATCTCCTGTAAAAATTCCTGTGGTGTATGTATCGGCAATGTTGCAATACCAGCTTTTTGAAACTTTTTATCCAGCGAAATAAAGTAGTCAAGCTTATGATGCAAGGCAGTATAGTATTGAAGTGCATCCTCGATATCACTTATTTTAGAATGTAAAGCAGCAATGGTCGTCTGATGTGAAATGTCAATTACATGAATGTCGGAAAGCAAGGTGAGTAGTAATTCTTTGGCTTTATCGGCACCGTAGGTTTTTGTAAGCCAATAGCCAACAATATGAACTATTGAGGGTGAAATATAGGCTTGCACCTGCCCATTAACTGCCAGTTCTATTATTTTTTTGGAATCAATGTAAGCTGTTCTCTTTAGTGTAAAGTCGAGCAGGATGTTAGCATCCAGAAAGATTTTATATGCCATATTTTGAAGCTTGTTCCAAATAAAACAATTCTTTTAAATCAGCATTGGTATCAATTTTTGGTGGTTCTAATTGCTCTATCATATTGATAATGCTATTTCTTTTTGCTGGCTTTGTTAGGCTTTTAAAATATCGTTCTACCAATTCAGAAATACTTGTTCCCTGCTTAATGGCATAAGCCTTCATGCTTGATAGCAAACCCTCTTCAATGGTGATGTTTAATTTCGCTTTCATATCTCAAAAGTACGCATCATTTACAAAAGTGCGTACAGAATCTATTCAGAAATCCATCTTAAGCCACATACCACAATAAAAAATATCTACCCAACCACCCTTTTCATTCACCGTTATCCAACAATCAAAACAAGAACTGCATAATTTTTTAACCAGTTTTCAATTTTATGTTCGCCTCCCCCTACCTTTAAGCAATAACCAACTATGCTTATGGATACAATGCCCCATTGGAGCGACAGCTATAATCAGCCGCTTGCTACATACGATGAAATGCGTTCGGCCGATAGCATCCGGCAGCCTTACAAGCTCATTAAAGATTATATCCAACGGTTTTCTGCCGAATCGTTTCACCAAAAAGAAAAACTGGCTAACGAACTTTTTTTGAGCCAGGGCATCACTTTTACAGTGTATAGTAATGATGAAGGCATCGAACGTATTTTTCCTTTTGATGTGTTGCCCCGCATTATTACCGCTTTGGAGTGGGAGCATATAGAAAAAGGCATTAAGCAGCGCCTAAAAGCGCTGAATATGTTTTTGCATGATGTGTACCACGATCAGGAAATTATAAAAGAGGGCAAAATACCTGCGGCATTGGTAGCTTCTTGTCCGCATTTTAACCGGGAAGTTTTTGGCATTACGGTGCCGCACCAATTGTATGTTCATATTAGCGGTATCGATTTAATACGGGGTGCCGATGGCGAATTTTATGTGCTGGAGGATAACCTGCGCACCCCAAGCGGCGTAAGCTATATGCTAGAAAACAGAGAGGTTACCAAGCGTTTATTCCCCGACTTGCTGAGCAGCAATAAGGTACGCAGCGTAAGTAATTACCCTATTATTTTACACAAAATATTACTGAGCCTGGCACCTAGGCAAATAAGCAACCCTACTGTAGTATTGCTAACGCCAGGCATTTATAACAGTGCTTATTACGAGCATACTTTTCTGGCCCGTTATATGGGTGTGGAGCTGGTAGAGGGTCGTGATTTAGTGGTGGACAACCACAAGGTTTTTATGAAAACCACCAACGGCCTAAAGCAGGTGGATGTTATTTACCGCAGGGTAGATGACGAATTTTTAGATCCGCTGGTATTTAACCCAACAAGCTTATTGGGAGTGGCTGGCTTAATGAGTGCCTACCGCAAAGGCAATGTGGCCATTGTAAATGCCATAGGCAATGGTGTGGCCGATGATAAAGCCATTTACGCCTACGTGCCGGACATGATTAAGTATTACCTGAACGAGGATCCGATACTTAAAAATGTGCATACCTACCGCATGGAAAACAAAGACGAACTGGAACACACCATTGCCAACATACACAATATGGTGGTAAAAAAGACCAACGAAAGCGGTGGCTACGGCCTTGTTATGGGTAACTCCGCTACAGATAAAGAACTGGCCGGCTGTATAAAAGCCATACAGGAAGAACCCAGAAATTATATTGCACAACCTATTATTCAACTGAGCACCGTGCCTTGTTTTATAAACGGAAAATTACAGCCCCGCCACGTGGATTTACGCCCTTATGCACTGTGCGGGCCCGATGGGATTGAGATAGTACCTGGCGGTTTAACCCGTGTTGCGTTAAGAGAAGGCAGCCTTGTAGTAAATTCTTCGCAGGGCGGTGGCAGCAAGGATACATGGGTATTGGATAAATAGTTGATTGGTTGATTGGTGGGATTGGTGGGACGCCATGCTGGCGTCTTAATTTTGCAGATAAAAGCCCAAAAGAATTACCAAATTTGAACGGAGCGACGCCAATGTCGCCCAATAGTAGCAATTGCCTCCGGCTCCAAAAAGAATCAATACCCAGAATCAAATCAGACATCACAAATCAGAAATCAGACATCAAAATCTACATCCTAAATCATAAATAGAAACTATGCTTTCAAGAATCGCCGACAGCCTGTTTTGGATGAACCGTTATATGGAGCGTACCGATGGCCTGCTGCGTACTTTACGCTATGGCTATATTGCTTCTTTTGATGTAAATAAAGAAGAACCCTTTAGCTGGGAACCGGTGCTTACTGTATTTAGCCATCAGAAAAAAACGGTACGTCGTAAACTGGCCTATAAGCCAGATGATGTGCTTCGGCTGCTTACCCATAATGTGGAGGAGCACAACAGCATTAAAGTAATGGTAACAAGGGCTAGGGAAAATGCCAGAGGTGCACAGGATCATATTACCAAAGAGGTGTGGGAAGCGGTAAACCAGCTATACCATACGGTAAATAACGTGGACATAACAAAAACCATAGAAAATGGCGAACAGCTTACCATGCTGGGCCACCTGATAGACGAAAGCCTTAGCTACTACGGCGTTACCGATATTACCATGCCTCGTGGTAGTGGTTGGAATTACATAAACCTTGGCCGCTATACCGAACGCTGCCTGCAAACGCTAGACATTGTGGACGTGGAATTTAGCCTGCTGGATTACGATATGGAAACGGCGCAGCACATAGCCTATTGGAAAAATATGCTGCTATGCCTAAGCGGTTACGAACTGTATCTTAAAACCTACCGCACCGGAAACCATAATGAAAACATCATCGATATGACGTTTTTTAACCAGCAGTTTCCACGTAGCATTATGTATTCGCTAAAAAGGGTAGGCCACTATTTACAGCATATTTTAGATGAGAACGAACATGAAAACAAGCCCATCATCGAACGTAAAATGGGTAAACTGTATGCCACTATTGCTTTTGCCGATCTGGAAGAAATAAAGGCCAAAGGCTTGCATGTATTTATCGATGCTATTAAAAAACAATTATTTGAACTACACAAACTGGTGGGGCAAACTTTTTTCAGCTATTATTGAGCAAATGGGTAAAAGGTGTAGAGGATAAGGTTGAAGGTTTAGGAGAAGCCTTCTCAGATTTCTTTCGATTATTTACCCTTTAACTACCAGCACCTTACACCTCTTACCCACCACCTTTCACCTTAATTATTAAGCATGCCAATTTATAGAATACAGCATATAACACATTATGGTTACAATGCGCCTGTAATAGATAGTACCAACCAAATAAAAATTTACCCATTTACCACACCTGGGCAGCGGGTGCTACAACATGATGTAGGCATTACCGGCGAACCTATTGTAAATGTGTTTACCGATTATTGGGGTAATAAAACGGGTGCTTTTTGCCTTACAGAACCACACCACCAAATGAGCATTGATAGCCGTTTGGTAATAGATGTGTTAGAAAACTACGAACCCGATACTACACCGCTGAACGAAATAGTAGCACTTGATTACACAAGACCAGAAAAAAGTGAAAGCGAAGCTCAGATAAAAGAAATTTTAGCTATATGCCCAATAACAAATGATAACTGGGGCATAGCCGATTGGGCTAATAAATATGTGTACGAAAATTTTACTTACGAAAAAGGCATTACTACAATAGAAACAACCGTAGAGGAAATACTAAAACATGGCAAAGGCGTTTGTCAGGATTTTGCTCATGTATTATTACAACTTTTACGCACTGCGGGCATACCCGCCCGGTATGTTAGCGGTTACATTTGCCCCAATAGAGATGGCCTTCGTGGCGAAGGTGCTACCCATGCATGGGTAGAAGTTTGGCTAGAGGGCAAAGGCTGGAAAGGACTAGACCCAACCAATAATATGTGGGTGGCTACCAGCCATATACAACTGGCCGTAGGCCGCCACTTTAAAGATTGCACCCCAGCCAAGGGAACTTTTAAAGGCATGGCCAATCAAAAGCTAAACGTATATGTAAGTGTAGGTTACGAAGATGGGCATGTGTTTGAAGAACACACACAAGTTAAAATGAACGAACAAAGGGTAATTGTGCCTGCCATTATTCCAAAGCATTTTTATACACAGCAACAACAACAGCAGCAGCAACAACAGTAACCATAAGCCAAACAATAATTTATCTGAAAACATGGAATCTTTTTCGTTAGGATTTTATGCTTTGTACTACATCATTGCTTTTTATCTTAAGCAGGCAAATACTTCTTTTGCTCCGTAGCCGTTTAGCCTTTCTGATTGCTCTATACTGGGCAAGGATAAAAATCAGAACTCATTATTTATCACAGTTTTGATTGCGTAGTTTTTCTTTTTAAACCCAGCGAAAGCCATGCCCTGATTGGGCGACATTGGCGAACGTTTTAATTCCGATGATTTCGACGCTCCGTTCTAAGATATACCTCTGTTCCACTTTCCTTCTCTGTAGAAGAAGGTGCCCGAAGGCCGGATGAGGCAGCTACTATGAGGCTTTTTAAATTGCGAATAATAAGTGGTTTCAGTTCTCTGGGTAAGGAGTTCTGGAGTATCGTTAAAGACAATCTCCTCACTTCTAAAATTCCTTTCTATTTTCATAACAAATAATCGTTTTATAATGAAACATGTCCTGTTAGGCATTTGCCTGCTCTTGTTGGTAATAGATGCTACGGCACAAACAAAAAAAGATACGGCCGCATCAGACCTCAACGCCTTGTTTAAACCCGTAAAATGGCGCAACATTGGGCCTTTCAGAGGTGGGCGAAGCAATACGGCTACGGGTGTGGTGGGCAGTATCAATACCTATTATATGGGCACTACAGGCGGCGGCCTTTGGAAAACCGACGACATGGGCATTACCTGGAACAATATCTCCGACGGCTATTTTAAAACCGGTTCGGTTGGGGCTGTGGCAGTGGCCGAAAGCGACCCCAACGTTGTATATGTAGGCATGGGCGAACATGCCATCCGTGGCGTAATGACGTCGGCCGGCGATGGCATGTATAAATCTACCGATGCCGGTAAAAGCTGGAAGAGAACGGGGCTTGACCTTACCCAACATATAGCCAGAGTAGTCATCCATCCTAAAAACTCCGATGTGGTTTTTGTGGCCGCACAGGGTGCCCTATACAGTAAGGCAAAAGAACGGGGCATTTACAAAACCACCGATGGTGGCCTTAGCTGGAAAAATGTGTTGTATGTAGATGATAAAACCGGCTGCGCCGAAATATCGATGGATATGAATAACCCCATGATACTGTACGCCGCCATGTGGGAACATGGCCGCCTGCCCTGGAAAGTAATCAGCGGCGGGCCGGGCAGTGGCTTGTATAAAAGCACCGATGGCGGCGAACATTGGGAAAAAATGACCGACGGCCTGCCGAAGGAAATGGGCAAAATGAGTGTAGCTGTGTGCCGGTCCAATTCAGAAAAAGTGTACGCATTGATAGAAAGCGATTTTGAAAAAGAAGCAGGTGGTTTGTACGTTTCGGAAAATGCCGGTAAAAGCTGGAGCCAGGTAACCGGCGACCACCGCCTGATACAAAGAGCCTGGTACTATATAGAATTGTTCCCCGATCCGCTGAACGAAAATACTTTGTATGTAATGAGTGCCCCATCGCTCCGCTCTATTGATGGCGGCAAAACATGGGAAGATATTTCCGGCACCCACGGCGATTACCATAACCTGTGGATTAACCCCGCCAACAGTAACAACATGATTATCGCCGATGATGGCGGTGCGGCCATCAGTTTTAACCAAGGCAAAACATGGAGCAGCCAGAACAATATGCCCACAGCACAGTTTTACCGTATCAATACCGATAACCAGTTTCCCTACAATATCTACGGCGGCCAGCAGGACAATAGTTCGGTAAAAATAGCCAGCAGGGAGTTGGGTGGCGGCGGCATTACCACCAATAGCTGGTCGGCATCTGCCGGAGGCGAAAGTGCCTTTTTAGCTTTTAACCCCGATGATCCTCAGTATGTAATGGGTGGCAGTTATCAGGGCACTATAGAAGTGCTGGATACTAAGGCGAAGGCAGCTACCAATATTATGGCCGCACCCATCCAATACCTGGGCCGGGATGCAAAAGATATTAAGTACCGCTACAACTGGAATGCTCCGATTATCTGGAGCAAACATGAGCCCAATGTGTTTTATCATGGCTCACAGTATTTGCTAAAAACTACAGATATGGGCAAAAGCTGGACCGAAGTGTCGCCGGACCTTACCCGTAACGAAAAGGAAAAGCAAGGCAGGCCGGGCGTGCCTTTTACCAACGAGGCCGTGGGTGCCGAAAACTATGGTACACTCAGCTACATACAAGAGTCGCCACACGAAAAAGGCGTGATTTATACCGGCAGCGATGATGGCCTGGTGCAGCTGACCAAAGATGGCGGAGCCACCTGGCAAAATATTACCCCGGCTGGTTTGCAGGAGTGTTTAATAAACGCCATAGAAGTATCGCCGTTTGATAAAGCCACCGCCTACATTGCTACCACCCGTTATAAATTCAACGACCATACACCGGGGCTTTATAAAACCACCGACTATGGTAAAACATGGATGACAATAAATACCGGTATTGCTGCCAACGCATTTACCCGTGTGGTTCGTGAAGATCCAAAAAGAAAAGACCTGCTGTTTGCGGGTACAGAACTTGGCATGTACATCAGTTGGAATGGTGGCAAAGAATGGGTGCCATTTCAACTGAACCTACCGGTAACGCCTATTACAGATTTAAAAATCCACCAGGGAAATTTAATAGCCGCCACATCGGGCCGTTCGTTTTGGGTGCTGGACGATTTGAGCCTGTTGCACCAATACAAAAAAGGCACGGCTGCCTTGTTCATTTTTGAGCCAACACCTGCTTACCTCGTAAACGGCAGTAGCGAACTGGACAGAAATAATCCCGGCTTTGACGGCACTAACAAATACCGTGGCGTAAACCCTGCTACGGGTGTGGTTATGTATTATCAGTTACCCAAATTAAAAGATTCGCTGGCGGTGCTTACCATGGAGATAAAAGATGCAGCCGGAAATGTGGTACATGTTTTCAGTTCCAAGCCCGACAGTACCTATAAAAAATACGATGGCGGCCCTAACGATGAGCCGGTGCTAGGCATGGCAAAAGGGCTGAACCGTTTTGTGTGGAATATGCGGTATGCCACCATGCCAGGTATTCCTGGTACATACATAGAAAGCAGCTACCGTGGCCACAAAGCCATCCCCGGAAAATATACCATCACATTAAAGGCTGGTACACAAATGGCTACAACCAATGCGGTCATATTGGCCAATCCGCTCTACAGCACTACACCTGCAGAATATGCATCGTACAACACCATAATGACCAACATGGAAACCGCCGTTACCACCATGCACCAAATGACCAATACCCTAAATGCTAAGAGGGAACAACTGGAACTGATGCTGGCAACCTTGCCTGCCGATGAAAAATATGCCGCCATCAGAACACAAGGCGCAGCATTGGCCAAACGCATGAAAGCATGGGACGAAGACATGATTCAGCGTAAATCGAAAGCCTACGACGATGTAGAAAATTTCCCCAATAAGTTTACGGCCAATTATATGTTCTTGATAAACCAAACGGAAAGTGATATTCCTCGTATTACCCAGCCAT
This sequence comes from Chitinophagaceae bacterium, assembly GCA_043760535.1. GTDB lineage: Bacteria > Bacteroidota > Bacteroidia > Chitinophagales > Chitinophagaceae > JAZKFT01. Next base: position 1,973 of record JAYUOV010000066.1, on the reverse strand, counting down.
CTATAAATCTTTTGCAGGAGCTGAACACCCAATGGGCTAGTTTAAAAAGCAAGGGTTTGGAGATGCTGGATAAAGATATTCCTGCCTTTAACCAACTGGTATGGCAGAGTGGTATCGGTGCTATTTGGCAGCGGTGATGGGGTGTTTTAGCCCCCTGTCCTAAAGCTAATTTTATTAAGTTAAGGATTGGGAGATTGTCAGGCTGAGCCCAAATAAAAGCAATTTTAAGTTCTTTGAAATGACAACATAATACCGGTTTAAAGCCCATATATGTTTGTTTCCAGTTCATCCTACACATTAATCCGAGGGGCGTGTAGGGAGGCGTAGCCGACCGGAACGCCCCTCGGATTAATGTCGCCAAACGCTCAACTTTGGGGCAAGGAAGAGACAGCCCTTGGTACGTGATACCGTCTTTCAGTGTTTCCTCCTTCAAGTTGAGTTCGTGGTATAACTTGGCACCTGATGCCGTATTATTATAAGGCTGAACGACGCTTGATTTTTTTACTTTTAAAAAATTAAACTGCCGTGGAAACAAAAGCATTTTTAGGTATTGATGTAAGTAAAGGCTATGCTGATTTTATCTTGATAGACAGCGAATGCAAGGTGTTAGAAACTTTTTTTCAGTTGAGCGATACGGCCGCTGGCCGTACCCAATTGAAGCAGCTCATTGAACAATGGAAACAGGCAGGTTTGGTAACGCTGCACTGCGGTGTAGAGAGTACTGGCGGGTACGAAAACAACTGGCACTCATTTTTAAAAGGGTTGCAAACCGATGGCACCGTTTTGGTATCAAGGCTCAATGCAAAGGCCGTAAAATCAGTAAGCGAAGCCAGTTTAAAACGGACTATTACAGATGCAGTAAGTGCCCAAAACATTGCGATGTACCTGGCCAAATTTCCAGAGAAGGTGGATTATGGTTTAAGCAAGGTGAAGCCGGATGAAGGTTTTGCCGAAGGCCGCCAGTTTCTTACCAGCATCCAAATGTGGCTAAAACAAAAGGTGCAATTGGGAAACCAGTTGGAGAAACTGCTGTACCAGCACCTGCCCGAAATGCTGGTATATTGCAGGCATGGCACGCCCACCTGGTTGTTGCAGATGTTGGTACAGTACCCATCCATTGGCGATATAAACAAGGCAGGGGTATCTAAAATTAGCAGCATCAAAGGCATCAGCAAAGAAAAAGCTACAGCTATTTTAGGCAAAACAAAAGGGGTAAGCCGTACATGCAGTGCCACCATGTGCCACCTTATCAGCATAACAGCTACCGAGGTATTGCACCAGCAACACCTCGCAGCCTCGGGCAAATCCCGTTTAAACGAATTGTATAAAGACAATACATCGGTAAAATTGTTATGTGATATAAAAGGTGTGGGTATAGATAGCGCTGTAACCATGGTACTTGAAATAGAAGATGTGAACCGCTTTGCAAATGCAAAGAAGATGGCATCTTACTTTGGTGTACACCCTACCTTTAAACAAAGCGGCGATGGTCATTGGGGTAACCATATGAGCAAAAAAGGGAGGGGTAACATCAGGGCCACTTTGTATATGGTAGCCCTATCAGCAGTAAGGTATAATCCCTTGTTTAAAGACCTGTACGCCAGGTTTAGGGGCCAAGGCAAAAGCCACAAAGCAGCAGCAGGCGTGGTGATGCATAAAATGCTGCGGATTATTTATGGCGTATTAAAATCGGGCAAGCCTTTTGATGCCGCCATAGAAAAAAAGCACCGGGACGATGCTGCGGAAAAGCAACAAAACAAAGACAACAACACAGAAGAAGCGAAGAAAGATTTTGAGCAACAAAAACAAAGATTTTTAGATTTTAAAACAAGTGCCCCCATATCCGGCAGAAACCTAAAAACAAGAAAAAAGCAATTGGCATCCCAAGCTTCTAGCGAAGTATATACGGGTTCACCAATTGCCGAAGCAAACATATAAAATTGTTTGCCGAATGTTTGGAATTAAACGGTATA
>JAYUOV010000065.1:0-18298 GCA_043760535.1 Chitinophagaceae bacterium | reverse complement strand
AAGAACTTGAAGAAATGGAAGATGTTAAGCTTTATAACAAAGCTAAAAAAGAGGATACCGGCGAACGGATTTTGTTTTCTGATTATTTAAAAAACAGAAAATCAAAAAATGCCTGATTATACTGTCCTATTATCTAAAAAGGCCCAAAAGCAATTAGATAACCTTTCTGATAATGTTGTAGAGCCTATACTTATAACTATTGCTGGTCTGGAAGAAAATCCACGACCTGCAGGTTACAAAAATTAAAAGGCAGGAATGGTTACAGAGTTAGAACTGGAAACTACCGTATTATCTACGATATTTTTGATAATGAACTTATTGTAGATGTGATAACGCTCGGACATAGAAAAGACATTTATGAGTAAGGAAAAGCCAAGTTTACCCCATGGTTAATGGGAACATCAGATAAAGTGGTGGTGGATTTGGTAAGGGAGAAGTATTAACGCACAGCAGTTTCGGCTTTCGGAAAATTTGAGATGTTTGAACAGTTGGACATTCAAATTTTTGTAGGAAAAGTAACGAAACAACACCGGACGGAGTCCGGCGCCTAACGGGATAAATTAATTTAAATAAAGTGATTTATGCACAATGAATAGACCGCCATTTTGCCAAAATTTCTTCCTTTCGCTCTTCTACCAAGGCCTCTGCCAATACAAGGTCTTTTGGTTTTATACCCCTGCTTTCTATTAATTTTACAGTTTACATTTCAAACCTAGCTTCGCCGTCGCTGTTTCTAACATGAATATGTATGGGCAAATGCTCATTCATGTAAAAGAAGAACCTCATCCCGAACATCCTAAAAACTTCTGGCATAATTTTTATGATTTCTTTTTCGTTAAAAACACGAACTATAGAACAGATGGCAAACTTAAATTACATTGATAATTTACAAAATAGTGCATTTGCACCACAGTCGGTACAGTGTAGTATATTTAAGTCATCTTGGCAGTCAACTCCCTATTCGTTTATACTGTCAGCGTTTTCTCCAAAGCTGCTTCATTACTCCTATTCCGTTAAACCCTATAATGAAAACTGTATTTATAGCAACGAAAAATCTTTATGAAGGCTTTCGAAATATCTCTAAATAATAACCAATCTGCAAAAAACCCCTCCCTGTTTCATCATTGATTTTATAATCGAACTGGTGCAAATAGCCCAATTGTAAAGTGGCAGCTTTAGAAAGTTTGTAGTTGAACGCCACCAACATTCTGTTTCTTTCGAAATAAGGTTCTTTATCGGTAAAAAAAATCTCATTGCTAACACTTACCTGAAATGGTTTGTATGCGTTTCTTTCTTTCCCAAAAGGGTACGACAAACCCAATCTGTATCTAAACCTGTTTCGGTAGCCGTTACTGGTAAATCTAAACTCTGCACGGTACCGCTGTTCTATTTTTAATTTACCTACTGCATTTTGCAAAGTAACCTGTGGCCAAATTCTAAACTCATCGTTATTTTTGGGCAATACAAAATCGCCACCTTCTTTATAAGTTTGGTAACTACCTGCGCCTAATGTAAAAGTCAGATTTTTATCTGCTTTAAAATTAGCCCCGCCTTTGTACTCGTAATAATGAAAATCATTGTACAGTTTCAGCGACCTCAGTTGAGCTTCGCCAAATACGCTGAACTTTTTATTGACATTGTATTTTACATTTAAAATATTCCAACTTCCTAAATCGAAAGATTGTCCTTTTACTAAGAATGGTGTCGCAAAAAATAATGCTGATAAACACCTGGCTTTTTTTATACATTTCATTTCGATTCTTTCTGTTTTGGCTGTACCATTTCTCTGATAGTATTTTTAGCTTTTAATCCTCAAAAAAAGGTAAAGTTTCGATTAAAAAAGTCAAGTTTTTAAAACCTGACTTCTTTGGAGTCTGACTCCTCTCCCATGGCTGCCTGTTTCATGTTGCCAGCAAGTTCGGCACCCAGGTATTTTTCTATAATGATATGGACCCAATAGATAACAGGCGTCATGAGTATGGCTACCAGGAACTTATACACGTAGTTAACCAAGGCCACAGCAATGAATAAACTGAATGGCCAAACAAAATCTGTCTCTTTTGCACCAATACGGCTGCCGATAAAAAAGGCTATAAAGAGTACCACAAAACTATCTATCAGTTGAGAAATAAGGGTGGAACCGGTGGCCCGAAGCCAAATTTTCTTTTCGCCGGTGAGCTTTTTTATTTTATGAAATGCATACACATCTATCAACTGACTAAGTATAAATGCAGCCAACGAACCAATGATGATATTGCCGCCCTGCCCTAAAACGCTGTTGTAGGCTTTATCCATATCGGGTATGCCACTGCCGGTTTTGCTGCTGATAAAAAAATCGGCCGGGGTTAATTTCATGGCGCCGTAAAAAATAATAAAAGCAAATGCAATGATGCCAGCCGTAAGCCAGGAAAGAAATTTTACGCCTTTGGGGCCATAGTACTCGTTAATAATATCGGTCATTATAAATACCAAGGGCCAAAGCAGCACGCCGGCAGTAAGGTTAATGCTAAGTATGTTGCCAAACACATTTGCTTCCAGCGGTGGCAGGCCAAAGGTTTTCTCCAAAGAGAAAATTTTGACCCCAATAATTTCGGCAATGAGGGCATTGGCAATAAAAAACCCGGCCAAAATAATAAAGAGCCGGGTGGCTTTGTTTTTAATAATGCAACTAATCATGTGTATTGGAAATAAACGATTTGGAGTAAAAGGAATAATACAATGGCCACTTGCAACCATCGTGGAATGGGTATGGGCTTACGACGCACCAACAAGACTAAAGTACAAATATTTACCAGTATTGTGGTGGTGGTGGCTATAAAATAAGCGATAATTACCAGGTTACTTACCAGTGCCTGATCCCATTTTTCGATGCCCTTTAGCCAATGCATGGCAAATACCACAACAAAAGCAATATTGGTAAGGAAGGCCACTTTAGAAAGGAAACGAAGCATAGGCAGATTTACGAATCACGATTTGGGAATTACAATTTTATCTCGTTTTTACATAGTGTGTCACCCTAAGCCCCTTAATGAACAGGATTTACAGCTCGTAGAAGGGCTTCGACAAACTCTGTCACAGACGAACGGGATTTTCAACCTGACCAGCTTTCAATTGTGTTAAAAATTGCAGGTAAACGCCCAAATCAACTAGAACAAAGACGTTTGCCCGTCATCGTTCTTCTTATCTTTTATCGCCCATTCCATCGTCAGTTGCTTTTTATCTACGAGTTTGGTGCCAATGGCTTTCCAGCCCATAACATCTACAAACTCGGTTACTTTCATTATCTGTTCTTTAGCTTCGCTTTTTTTACCTACCACCAAATTTATTACTGGTTCAGCTTCGGTAGTTACCAGCTCAAGATAGTTTTCGGAGCCTTCTTTTATAAATGTAAACTTGGTTTGCAGGGTAAGGGTTTCTATCTTAAACCGTTTAATGTTAAACTGTAATTTGTCGTTATCGTAATAAACAGCAGTAACAATTTTCTTTTGATCAAACCTTTCTATTAGTACAATATTATCGGTATCGAAACGCTGTGTTAGTTCCTGATCGGTTATTTCGTATTGGCCGTTGGTGTAAATGACCAGTATTTTATCGTCGCCATTGAACATGCCGAGGTAGATGCCTTTTTCGTCGGTGTTTAATCTTCCAAACTGATCATCGTACCAAAGCTTACGGCCAGCCAAAGTGCTGCGGCCAGCTTCTTTAAACTTTACCTTGCTTACCGGATACCTACTTATCTGATTGCCTTTACTGCTACGGCCTTTAATTTCCAGTTCTTCAAAAAAATAGTCAAACTCTTTTACCCTCGCACCGCAATTGGGGTTTAAAATAACCTTTACACTTTCGGCTTCGCCATTAGGGTTTATGGTAAAATGTTGCACTTTGCTTTTATCGTTGCCTTGGGTAAGGTCGTATTCTTTGTCTCTTGTGATGCCGGTAACATTAAAGCGTTTTACAAAACTGATACCGGTTTTACCATCGGCATACACCATATTATAAGTAGTGCGTTCGTCGCCTCTTTCAAACACAGCTGCATGGATAATATCCTTGCCCACAAAGGTTTTATCTGCTACCCGTACAATTTTCATTTTACCAGCTTTGGTAAAAACGATGATATCATCGAGGTCGCTGCACTCAGCTATTATTTCATCTTTTTTTAATCCGCTGCCTACAAAGCCTTCGGCACGGTTCATATATAGTTTGATATTGGCAATGGCCACATGTTTTGCCTGTATGGTGTCAAATAGTTTAATTTCAGTCTTGCGTTCTTTGCCTTTGCCGTATTTGCGAATGAGTTCTTCAAAGTACTTCACGGCAAAATCTGTAAGGTTTTCAAGGTCGAAATTTACCTGAGCAATATCTGCTTCAATTCCTTTTATCTGATTGTTGAGGTCGTCAATATCGAGTTTGTAAATACGGCGAACAGGCTTTTCAGTCAGTTTTAGGATGTCTTCCCTTTCTACTGGCCGACGCAGTTTTTTCTTAAATGGTTCAAAGGCTTTGTCGATGGCATCTATTACTTTTTCCCAGGTTTCGTGGCGTTGTTCCAGCTCTTTGTATATTTTTTCTTCAAAGAAAATTTTCTCAAGGCTGGTATAGTGCCATTTGTCGTTCAGTTCGTCCAGCTTTATTTCCAGTTCTCTTTTCAGTAACAATTTTGAATGTTCGGTACTGGTTTTCAGCAGTTCGCTTACGGTAATAAAAACCGGTTTATTGTTGCTGATAACACAGGCGTTGGGGCTGATGCTGACTTCACAATCGGTAAAAGCGTATAGCGCATCGATAGTAATATCCGGTGAAATACCAGCAGCCAGTTCAATAAAAATATTTATATCGGCAGCCGTTACATCGGTTACTTTTTTAATCTTGATTTTGCCCTGATCGTTGGCTTTGGTGATACTATCCATTAGCGAAGTGGTGGTAACCGCAAACGGTACGTCTTTAATCACCAATGTCTTTTTATCTACTTCTTCTATCCTGGCTCTTACCCGTATTTTGCCGCCACGTTTACCATCGTTGTAATTGCTTACATCTACCTGCCCGCCGGTTAAGAAATCGGGATATAACTCAAAACTTTTACCTTTTAAATATTTAATACTTGCCTGGCATAGTTCTATAAAATTATGCGGCATTATTTTAGTGCTAAGGCCTACGGCAATACCTTCTGTACCATGTGCCAGCACCAGCGGAAACTTCATAGGCAAGGTTACCGGTTCCTTTTTGCGGCCATCGTAACTCATGGCCCAATCGGTGGTTTTGGCATTAAAGGCAATTTCCAAAGCCAGCTTACTCAATCTTGCTTCAATATAACGTGGGGCTGCGGCGGTATCGCCGGTGCGTACATCGCCCCAGTTGCCCTGTGTTTCTATCAGCAGGTCTTTTTGCCCCATGTTTACCATGGCATCAAAAATGCTCATATCGCCATGTGGGTGGTACTGCATGGATTGGCCTACAATGTTGGCAACCTTATTAAAACGGCCATCATCCATTTCCTTCATAGCATGGAGAATACGGCGCTGTACGGGTTTAAGGCCATCTTCCATGGCTGGTACAGCACGTTCCAGAATTACATACGAGGCATAATCTAAAAACCAACCTTTGTAGAGATCGCTTACGCCGGTGGTATCGTTATTGGTATTTTCGAGGGCTTGTTCTTCGGTGGTCATTGTTATACAGTTCAGTTCCTTTAAATTCTTTAGTATTTATAATCTTCCATCCTTATTTAATCATCTTAACACGTCAACTATGCGTCAACTATGCGTCAACTATAAAAATTAAAAAAATTAGATTAAGCATTAATTTATTCAAAAATATCTTTATAAAATAAATAAAATCTATTTTATAACAATTTTATTAGATTATTTCTAAAAAAGAAAAGAAGGCCATAGTTAAATAAAAAATGATGGTGCGTCAACTATGCATCATTTAATATGTAGAAAATTGCGGACCCCGATTTCCCTTTTCTTTTCAATATTTTATAGGCATCCACCAGTTGAGATAGATCTCTCGTGGCCGCATATCTTGAAACATTATTCAAACGCTGATAATCGGCATTTGTAATTTTTCCATGCTCTTCCACAAACAAAACTGCCATAGCAAACCTTTCACTTAATCCTGCCTGAACCAATTTTTCGTAAGTATATTTTTGGTTTTCTACCGTAACCAAAATACCGCCAGTTAACTCAGTAATTTCCGGCTTGGGTAATCCGGCCTCTTTGCAGGCATTAGTAATCTTCATAATGCCCCTTCCCCAGGAATCTATATAACCCCCTTTAAAACAGACATCAGCAATCAGCACATTACGTGGTATAGAAGGGTGCGGCAAAGCAAGGCCTGCTAGGGTAAGCCCATCGGGCAGTGTGCCCTCGTTCCAAATGCTAAACTTATTATCGAACACTTGTATCTGCACCATGGCACCCATATAATTGCGGTGTACCAATGCATTCAGCAGCATTTCACGTAGGGCAGCCACCGGATATTCGCCCTTTTCAATGCGTTGTAAACCTTCGAAACTAACAGGCTTAATTAAAAATTTCTGGTTAAGAACCAGCGGAACTTGCTTTAGCAAATAAACCAAATTACCCTCTACCAATTCCTGAAATTTAAGATCGGTTTCATCTTTACCAAAGCGACCAATTTTTACAATACAGTTACTTATAAATATGCCGGGGTCTTTACCAAACAAAACAACTGCTGCACGTTTTAGCCGTCCTTTTGTGTTAATTAATCTGAGTTTTAAAAGTATTTCGGCTGTTGAAAGCCCATCTACATCTGCAATACGGCCTGCATTGAATGCGGCCTTTATATATGCACTCAAGCTTAGCTCGTCTATATCAGACAAGGCCGCATCCGGCTCTATAACCTCATCCCAGGTTTTGCCACTTTTTTTTAATAAAAAATCTGTAAGACCTGTACCAGTAAGTTCTTGCTTGGTAGTGCCAATCCGGGTATAATACCGCCCTCTTAATGAAATAGGTACAGAATAGGGCTGTACAATAATCTCTACATAAAATAACTCCTGTTTCTGTAGCAGGTTAACCTCTATAACCATGCCCATTAAATCACGTACTTTATTGGGCAATTCGTCCAGTAATTTTGCATAGCCGGCAAAGCCATGAACACTACCGTCATCGTTAACGCCAATATACAAACGGCTACCTTTGGCATCGGCAAAGCCAGCTATCCATTTCAGATAGTCTTCGCTCCAATTTTGTTTGTACTCTATGTTTTGAGATTCGGGCATTTTGTAGCTATGTGTATTGTGCTTTTATTAGTATTCGAATTTCATTTTAAAACGAATCCATTTCTTCTCTAAATCTTGATAATTATTAGACAATCTTTTGTAAAAATTAATATGAATTGAATACCACTATATTATTTTATGCGATTAAAATACAACTTTAGAGGCAGCTCTGTAACTACTAGATTTTTCTCATCCAGCTTCCTTACAAGTAGATGCCCTGTTCCATTTTCTGATGTTAATACCATTTCCCTATTGTCGGCAATCCACTCATACATTCCGGAATTTACAAATGATGCACCACGGAAATATTTAAAAGTAAGGTCTTTATAAAAAGCCAGTTTAGTAAAGGGGATTTCTGAAAGTCGTAGCTTTTCTATTTTAATACCAGCTGAGTCAACGGCCACCAAATCCCATTGTCCCACAATCATTTCCTTATTATTTACCGCTTCTTTTATATCATTTTCTCTTTTAACTTTTTTTTCTTCTATTGACAAAGTCTTAACTGCCTCGTAAGCCGTTTTTTCTTTTAATTCGGCTGTACTTTGGCAAGCAGATACCAAAAGAAGTATTGCAGCGAATAAGCATTTGGATGATTTCATTTTCTATATTTTTTACATTCAATCCACCTTTAAAGTATCCCCCACTCCGGCATCCATACCATTCAGTTCCAGCAATACAAAATCGGTTACGGCAGTTACTTTGTGCCATACATTGGGTTCTATCCAAATTTCTGCCGGACCAACTACGGTTTCAGTTCCAGATGCATCGCTGTTCAAATCTTTCCAATCCAGCATTACGGTTCCGCTCATCATTACCAACTTTTCCGGCACTTTGTAGGGGTGCTTTCCGGTGTGGTAATGATTGCCATTAATACTGCCAGCTTTGCGATGGGCTACAATAAATTGACCGGTACGGTCGGTATCAAACACAAAAGTGGCGCCCCGTTCGTCGCTGCCAATTTTGGATAGTGGTATTACTTTAACCATTGGCTTCGCCCTCCTCTTCTACTACTGCTTTTTTCTTAAATGAAGGCATATTCGGATTCTTCAGCTCAAAATCTTTCATGTTTTTCAGTTCACCTTTTACTTCCCAGCCATTGTTTTCTATTAAGCCTTTTAACCGCCATAATAGAAAAGCGTCACCCGTTTTTTCAGTTTCCTTACTTAAAAACTGGAGGATAATTTTTGAGGCTTTTTGAAAATCGCCAACGACATATTTTTTCAACAGATTATCATAAAAATGAACATCATAGCTGCTCAACTTTTTACCGCCTTCTAGCAGACGAACTTGGTTGCTATCGGAACATAATTTTTTCCATTCGTCGGGATCTACCTCAAACTCGGATAGTGTAATGGGCCGTGCCAGTTTTTTAGCTTTTAAAAATTCTTTGGGGGCTATCTGAAACAAATTAGTAGGGTAAAATATGCCACCTTTCTCGTTAATAAAAGGCAGGTTATTCATGTACAAAACAAATACCCTCCCCTGGAATTCTTTCATATAGTGTAACAGCCAGTAGTAACTACATACATCGTGTTTGTTTTGTGCCATCCAAATCCAGATGGTTTCGTCTTCGTTGCGACGCATGGTACCTACTAGTTCTGCTGCAGTTTTAGTATCGTCCACTTCGCCGGTATCTACTTTGCCATCATAATCGCCACCGGCCAGCACATCCCGCCACCATTGCTTACGGGCTTCTATGCCTTCGCCAATATAAATATTACCCAAAGTGCCTACGGCAAAATCATCTTTTATCTGCATAATATCGCCTTGCAGGGTTTCGTCTATATCTATTGCCATTTGTAAGGCGGCTACGTTTGCTTCTTCAAAAACGATGTGGATCACTTGGAATAATTGAGAATGATGTAATTTAATAATGGATAATGATAATAGATTTAAGCCACTTCCTCCGCCAAATCCAGCTCCACCCTAAGATTTTCGATAATGAATGCCTGCCGCTCCATGGTGTTTTTGCCCATATAATATTCAAGCAAACCCTGTATATGATCGCCGGCTTCTAACAATACGGGCTGTAATTTAATATCGGCACTAATAAATTTGCCAAATTCGTCTGGCGAAATTTCGCCTAAACCTTTAAACCTTGTCACTTCGGGATTTTTACCCAGTTTACTCATAGCAGCCTGCTTGGCCGCTTCATCATAACAGTAAATTGTTTCCTGCTTATTACGTACCCTAAATAGCGGTGTTTCTAAAATATATAAATGCCCTTTTTTAACCAATTCCGGAAAAAACTGCAGAAAAAAAGTCATGATTAAAAGCCGGATATGCATGCCATCCACATCGGCATCTGTGGCTAAAATAACCCGGTTGTAACGTAAGCCTTCCAGCCCATCTTCTATATTGAGTGCATGTTGCAGCAGGTTAAACTCCTCATTTTCGTACACAATTTTTTTAGTAAGCCCATAGCAGTTAAGTGGCTTACCTCTTAGGCTAAAAACGGCCTGTGTATCTGCATTGCGGCTCTTGGTAATGCTGCCGCTGGCACTATCGCCTTCGGTAATAAAAATGGTGCTTTCTAATTGCTTGGCCTGGTACTCTTCTTTGTTTTTTAAAGGCGGTACACTATCGAAATGCACATGACAATCCCTTAGTTTCTTATTGTGTAGATTGGCCTTCTTTGCCCGGTCGTTGGCTAGTTTTTTAATGCCTTGTAATTCTTTTCTTTCTCTTTCGCTTTGGTCTATTCGCTTCTTTAACTCTTCGGCTACTTTGGGGTTTTTGTGCAAGTAATTATCCAGTTCCCGGCTTAAAAATTCTTGCATGAAATTCTTCATGCTAGGGCCGTTTTCATAAACCACGGTACTGCCCAGTTTGGTCTTGGTCTGGCTTTCAAAAACAGGTTCTTGTACCCTTACACTTACCGCAGCTACAATACTTTGGCGGATGTCGGCGGCTTCGTAATCCTTTTTATAAAAATCTCGGATGGTTTTTACATAACACTCTCTAAAAGCCTGCTGGTGTGTACCGCCCTGGGTGGTAAACTGACCATTTACAAAGCTGTATATATCTTCTCCGTAATCGTTATTATGGGCTAGAGCTATTTCTATGTCTTCGCCTTTTATGTGGATGATTGGGTAACGCAGTTCATCGGCATTGGTTTTACGTTGTAGTAAATCCCATAGGCCATTTTTACTTACAAACCTTTTACTATTGTAATTTATTACCATACCTGCATTAAGGTAGCAGTAATTCCAGAACTGGTTTTCGATGTATTCGCCTACATAATGATAATTTTTAAAAATGGTTTCATCGGGTATAAAATGTACTTCGGTACCATTATTATCGGTAGTTTTTTCTTCTTTACTGTCGGTTTTTAAAATACCTTTTTCAAAAGTTGCCATTTTCATTTTACCATCTCTAAAGCTGGTAACCTTAAAGTAGCTGCTAAGGGCATTTACAGCCTTGGTACCAACCCCATTTAAACCCACCGACTTTTGAAACACTTTGCTATCGTACTTGGCGCCGGTATTTATTTTACTTACCACATCCACCACTTTGCCTAGTGGTATGCCACGCCCATAGTCTCTTATTGTTACCTCGCCTTTATTAATAATTACATCCACATGTTTGCCATGCCCCATGGTATGTTCGTCTATACAGTTATCAATAACTTCTTTCATTAGTACATAAATGCCATCATCGGGGCTGGTGCCATCGCCAAGCTTACCTATGTACATACCCGGCCGCAGGCGTATATGCTCCTGCCAGTCGAGGGTTCGGATGCTCTCTTCATTATACTCAAACATGCCTGGTTTTTCTGCTGCCATACTTCATTTTTTCGCTAACATGCAAATATAGCCGTACTGCTAAACCTAAAATTTTTAGTTTTAAACACCTTTAATACCCTTGTTAATAATTTAATGCCATTCGCTAAAAAAATAATTTAAGATATAGATACCAATCCATTTATAATCCCTATTTTGGCCATCCAAAAATTAAAAAACATGAAACTAAAAAACATCTTTACAGGCATCTTGCTGATGTCTGCTATGGCTTTTGTATCCTGCAAGGGAAAACCCAAAGACATGATTGTAAACAAATGGAAGGCCACGGATATTACTGGAGGCGACATGGCTTCGATGCCCGATTCCATTAAAAAGAATCTTATTTCTGCTATCTCTATCGAATTTACCAAAGATGGTAAATACACTGCTGTAAGCGGAGGCGAAAACGAAAACGGCACGTACACCATTTCTGAAGACGGCAAGTCTATTTCTATGACGGGTAAAAGTGGTACTGCTGAAGAAAGTACCATCGAAGAAATTACCAAAAGCAAGCTTGTAATTGTGGACAAAACTTCGAGTACCAAAATATCAATGGAATCTAAGTAATTACTCATTTTTAAACATCAAATACCATGGGACTTTTTAGTACAATAGCCGAAGCTGCCCAAACACAGATTCAGGCTCCCTATACCAATGCATTAACTGCTGCCGGTATTAATTTACCCGATGTAAAGGCTTCGCTGGAAAACGGCGTACTTACAGTTTCTGGTACTGTACCCGATGGAGAAACTGCTGAAAAAGTAGTAGCTGCATTACAGGCTACTGCCGGTGTAACCTCGGTTACAAACCTGCTGGAAGTAGAAGACCTAACAGATAAGAATATTTTTATGCTTGTTGCTACAAAATCGAGCAACCTTAACATCCGTAAAGGGCCAGGTACTGAGCATGAGATTGTAGGCAAGGCTGCACATGGTGATAAAGTACAGTTGATTAAAAAGATGTTTAACGGCTGGTATTTTATTCATGATTCTGATAGTCAGGAAGGATTTTGCAGTACAGACTATCTAGAAGAAGTGGCTGCCGAAGCTGCACCTGCAGTAACGCCAGCACCGTAATGCGATAAGAAATACTGTTATTCTAAAACGCCAATTGAACCGAGGTTCAATTGGCGTTTTTCTTTTAAAAAAAAATGCTACCAATAAAATAGAAAACAGAACAAAATTCTTTAACAGCCTGTAAACGATTAAAGCTTTTGTAATTACAGACGGGTACATCTTAATTTGTTACAACCATTTTTGCCCACGCTACTTAGTGTGGTGCCTCACAGCAGTTTTTTATATGTAATTTTAAGAGTTTAGATAAGCAACCCCTGTAAATACACCTGAAGGATCAAATGGTATCAATGTTTACAATTGCATCTAACCTGTATATGCCACAGCCATTTGTTTGCTGGTACCCAATCCATCTATTCCTAATTCTATTACATCGCCGGGCTGTACATACACTGGCTCTGGTTTTTGCCCAAGCCCCACTCCTGCTGGTGTTCCTGTACTAATTACATCACCCGGTAGCAGGCTCATAAACTGGCTCAGATAACTTACTACGTAAGCCACATTAAAAATGAAATTCTTGGTATTGCCTTCCTGGTATTTTTTTCCATTTACAGTAAGCCAAAGCCGCAGGTTACTGCTATCTGCAATCTCGTTGGTAGTAGCCATCCACGGGCCAAGCGGTGCAAATGTGTCGCAACTTTTTCCCTTTACCCATTGGCCGCCACGTTCTAGTTGAAATGCCCTTTCGCTATAGTCGTTATGGAGTGCAAAACCGGCCACATAATCCATGGCATCTGCTTCGCTTACATAGTTGGCCTTTTTACCAATAACTACAGCAAGTTCCACTTCCCAATCTGTTTTTACACTGTTTTTTGGTATCATCAAATCATCATTTGGCCCCACCAAAGAACTAGTGGCTTTAAAGAAAACAATGGGTTCTTTGGGTATTTCCATCTGCGATTCTATAGCATGGTCTTCGTAGTTAAGCCCAATGCAAATAATCTTGCTTGGGCGGGCCACACAGGAAGCCCAACGTTCACTGGCATCCACTATTTTGCAATGTTGCTGATTCGCTGCAAACCAATCCTGTAACTGGTTAATGCCATCATTGGCAAAAAACATTTCGTTGTAGTCCAGTCCAAAATCGCTTACATCGTAGCGCATATCGTCTATACAAATAGCAGGTAATTCCTGCCCGGGCTGGCCGTAGCGGCAAAGTTTCATGGGTGTTTATTTTAGTTGTTTAAAGTAGTAAATCCGCCGTCAATAGGGTAATCGCAGCCGGTAATAAAACTGGCTTCGTTGCTACATAAATACAATGCAAGGGCTGCTATTTCTTCTGGCTCGGCCATTCGGCCAATAGGCTGCGACAATGATAATTTTTCGAATATTTCAGCTTCCTTTCCGGCATAGTTATTTTTTAAAAAACCATCCACAAAAGGCGTATGCACCCTAGCGGGTGAAATGGAATTACAGCGAATATTGTGTTTAATATAATCTCTTGCCACACTCATCGTCATGGCTTTAATGGCACCCTTAGAAGTACTATAAACAAAGCGATCTGCAATACCCACATTACTGCCAATAGATGCCATGTTAATAATTACACCGCCTTCTGCCTTTAGGCCAGCAATAGCAGTATGGATGCAGTTATAAACGCCTTTCACATTTACATTTATCACCCTATCGAAATCCACTTCTGCCGTAGTATCTGCTTTGCCAATATGTGCTATGCCTGCATTATTTACCAGTATGTGGAGTGTGCCAATAGTGGCCATAATTGCTGCCACTTGCTGCTGATTGGCCACGTTACAACTATGGGCAAAAGCATTGCCTCCGGCAGCGGTTATTTCGTCCACGGCCAGCTTTGCATTTTCTGCACTCAATTCTATAATGTGTACTGTGGCGCCCTGCCGGGCAAATAATACAGCAATGGCTTTGCCAATGCCGCTGCCACCGCCAGTTATTACGGCTATTTTATTATCTAATCTAAACATGGTTTTTATCTTTTTTACGTGATTGAGCGTTTCAAAAATACGGAGCTAATATGGGTATGGTAAAAAAATTGCTGAGATAAATTTTATCCCAGCAGTCTATTTGATTTTAATTTTTACTTCTTAACCAAAGGCTTCAGCCTTGGGAACCACAGAGTAAACGTAAACCCAATTAGATAGCCACTTTTCCTCCCAAGGCTGAAGCCTTTGGTTAGAAAAATGACTTGTTCTAAACTGGCAGTACCGAAACTTGTGTTTTTAATTTAACGCCTACACTTAAATATACCGGTTCACAATATTTTCAAGATACTCTTGTTTACCGCTGATAGTAGCTGGTTCGCCGTTGGCAATGGCATATTCTCTAAGATCTTCAAGGCATAGTTTACCTTCTTCAAAAGCTTTGCCGTGGCCGGCATCGAAACTAGCGTAGCGGTCGGTACGCACTTTTTTATAGTCGCTTTTTTGCAGGATATTACTTGCAATAATTAAAGCCCTTGCAAACGTATCCATACCGCCGATATGAGCATAAAACAAATCAGCCGGATCGGTGCTATTGCGGCGAATTTTAGCATCGAAATTAATGCCGCCACCTTGCAATCCACCACCCTCTAAAACAATGAGCATAGCCTCGGCCAGTTCATTAATATTATTAGGAAACTGATCGGTGTCCCAGCCATTTTGATAATCGCCACGGTTAGCATCCATACTACCCAACATGCCGTTATCTACGGCTACCTGTAATTCATGCTGAAACGTATGGCCGGCAAGGGTTGCGTGGTTTACCTCCAGGTTTAATTTAAAGTCGCTCAGCAGATCGAATTTGCGTAAAAAACCTATTACCGTTTCGCTATCGTAATCGTATTGGTGTTTGCTGGGTTCGCATGGTTTTGGTTCAATAAAAAATGTACCTGTAAACCCATTTCTCCGGGCATAATCTTTTGCTGTATGTAAAAATGTAGCCAGGTGTTCCTGCTCTCTTTTCATGTTGGTATTTAGCAAGCTCATATAGCCCTCACGGCCACCCCAAAATACATAGTTATCGCCACCCAGTTCTATGGTGGCATCAAGGGCAGCTTTTATCTGTGCACCACCTTGTGCCAACACATTAAAATCTGGGTTGGTAGCCGCACCATTCATATACCTGCGATGGCTAAAAAGGTTGGCAGTACCCCAAAGTAATTTTACACCACTAGCATCCTGCTTCTGTTTAGCGTAAGCAGTTAATGCCTGCAAACGTCTTTCGTTTTCGGCAATGTTATTTGTATAATCCACCACATCCACATCGTGAAAGCAATAGAAAGGAAGGTTCATTTTGGTAATAAATTCAAAGGCTGCATCCATTTTATCTTTGGCTCTTTCTACCGCATCGGCTTTGGTATTCCATGGGTGTGTATGAGTGGCTTCGCCAAAAGGATCGGCACCATTGCCTACAAAAGAATGCCAGTAAGCACAGGCAAAACGCAAGTATTCCTTCATGGTTTTTCCACCAATCATTTTATTTTCATCGTACCACCGAAACGCCATTGGGTTATCGCTGTCCACACCTTCGAACTTTACTTCGCCGATGCCTTTAAAAAATTCTGTTGCTCCTAATACTACTGACATGTTATTTGTTTTTATCCATCGTTTTTAGGGGATGGGTTATTAAAAATTAAAGTTTATTACACACTTTCAGGGCTTTATTAGCTTTTTCTTTGTAACCCAGGGCGTTGCCCTGGGCTTATTATTACGACCTTTCAGGCCTGAAGCTCATTAGATTTTGCAATTCTTTTCTTACCATCCTCTTCTTACAATTTCCCTTCCAATACATCTTTCCAAACGCTGTAAAGATCATCATACAAAGTTGCATTTGTGGGTTCTATTAAAACAAGTGGCTCATATTGGTTAAAAGCTTCTTTGGCAGAATTGTAATAACTTACGCCAATACCTGCACCCATGGCGGCGCCTACGCTGCCATCGCAATCATACAGCTCTACTGGTGTATTGGTAGCATTTACAAATGCCTGGGCAAAAACATCGCTCAAAAACATATTGGCCCGGCCTGCACGAATCACTTGTGGCTTCGTATCATTTTGACGCATAATATCCAGCCCATAACGAAATGCAAAAGCAATGCCCTCTTGTGAGGCCCGGTAAAAATGGGCTTGTGTGTGCATATTTAAATTGATGTGGTGCATACTGGCCCCAACGGATTTATTGCAAAGCATCCGTTCGGCACCATTGCCAAAAGGGAGTATTTGCAAGCCATCGCTACCGGGTGCAATTGCCCTTGCCGCATCGTTTATTTGTTCGTAACTAAGGTGTTGGCCTGCTACCTGCCTGATCCACCGGTTCATGCTGCCAGCACCATTTATACATAGCAGCACCCCAAGCCTGTTTTGCTGCCCGGTATGGTTTACATGGGCAAAAGTATTTACCCTTGACTGCTGATCGAAAGCCAGCTGATCGCTTATGCCATAAATTACGCCAGAGGTTCCGGCCGTTGCTGCTACTTCGCCGGGCTCCAGCACATTGAGCGACAATGCGTTGTTTGGCTGGTCGCCAGCTTTATAGGTTACAGGTATGCCTGCCGCCAATCCAAGTTCATCGGCTATTAATTTACCAACCGTTCCGTGGCTTGTAAAGACTTCATTTATAGTAGGTATAATGGCTTCATCAAAACCAAAATAGCCCATTACATCTTTGCTGAGTTCGTTGTTTTTAAGATCCCAAAAAATACCTTCGCTAAGTGCTGAAATCGAAGTCGTAATCTCACCTGTAAGTTGCATGGCAATATAATCGCCGGGCAACATAATTTTATCTATTTGGGCAAAAATTTCCGGTTCATATTCTTTTACCCAGGCCAGTTTGGCTGCGGTAAAATTGCCAGGAGAATTGAGCAAATGACTCAAACATTTTTCCCCGCCAATGGCTGCAAACGCTTTGTCGCCGTATAAAACAGCCCGGCTGTCGCACCAGATAATGCTATTGCGAAGTACCTGTTGGTTTTTATCTACACACACCAAACCATGCATTTGGTAAGCAATGCCAATGGCTTTAATATTTTTAGGATTGTAAGCCAATGTGGCGTTGGCTTTTAAAATAGCTTGTTTGGTATCAGCCCACCATTGTGCTGGGTTTTGCTCGGCCCAGCCGGGTTGTAGTGCAATAATGACCCGTTCCGTTTCGGGGTATTGGGTACTCACCAGAGTTTTGGCTGTGGCAGCATCTACTATTGATACTTTTACGGAGGATGTTCCTATATCTATTCCTAACAACAGCATGATATTGCTTAATTTATGGCAAGAAAGAAGGTGAGCAATTTTTAAAAAAAAAGTTACAAATGGTCCTTGAATTTTGTTTCTTGTAGTTTACTTTAAAAAGTTTTTCATCTCCGCCTGGTATTCCATTGCTACTGCCTTAGCTGCTTCGGCAAAGTCTTCATCGCTGGAGGCAAAAATGACGGCACGGCTGGCATTTACGAGTAAACCACAATCATTGTTAAGGCCATACTTAGAAACCTCGGCCAGACTACCGCCCTGAAAACCTACGCCGGGGACGAGTAAAAAATGATCGGGAATGATGGTGCGGATATGTGCCAAATCGCTAGCCTGTGTGGCACCAATAACATACATCAAATTACTGGGGTTACCCCAACTGCTAATAGTTTTTAATACTTTTTCGTATAAATGATTGCCAAAATTATCCACAGTGAGCCGCTGAAAATCGGCACTCCCTTTGTTGCTGGTAAGGGCTAAAACAATTGTCCATTTATCTTCATATTCCAAAAAAGGTCGTACGCTGTCTTCGCCCATGTATGGAGCTACGGTCACCGCATCAAATTTCATCACCTCAAAAAAAGCTTTGGCATATTGGTCGCTGGTATTGCCAATATCGCCACGTTTGGCATCGGCTATTTTAAAGTGCGTAACGGGTATATAATTTACCGTTTGCTCCATGGCCTCCCAGCCTTTCAGCCCCTGGCTTTCGTAAAAAGCTGTGTTTATTTTATAGCTTACACAGTAGTCTTTTGTAGCGTCTATAATGGCCTTGTTAAACTCTAACACAGCATTGGGCCTGCCTTTAAGGTGGGCTGGCAGTTTGGTTATATCGGTATCAAGACCTACACAGAGGTAGGATTGGGTTGTTTTTATGCGGTTGATGAGTTGGATTCTGTTCATTTATTTATTCCGCCCTTTCAGTTATACCGTTTAATTCCAAACATTCGGCAAACAATTTTATATGTTTGCTTCGGCAATTGGTGAACCCGTATATACTTCGCTAGAA
>JAYUOV010000064.1:0-18353 GCA_043760535.1 Chitinophagaceae bacterium | reverse complement strand
GTTGTTCCCGTTATGATATTGGTGCCAGGGGCTAAAACAATGTTTAAGGAAAATGCAGGCACTGTTGGTGATATTGCCTGGGTCCTCAATTGAGCTATATAAAAATCGCCTCCACTTATTGTTTGTGTTGTTGTTCCTCCCAAATTCAAACTCATTCTACTCGCATCTGCAGCAGGGTCTGTATCAAAAAAAGAACCACTCATTGTAACGTTACCTCTTACCAGAACATTTGCAGATCCATTACCTGTTCCATTAACACCTACTACATTGGTAATATCTAAATTTCCGTTGGCAAACGCAAAACCACCAGATGAAAAATATTTAAGCCCATTTACTAATTTTAAGTTGCCAAACGTTTCTGCAGGAATACGCACCGTATCGGTTCCGTCTGTACCATTCCAGGTGTATTCAACAGTACTGTTCGTAGCTACTGTTCCAAAATGAGGAAAAGGCGTTTTACTAAAATCGCCAGGACCAGTACTGCGATATATTTTATTGGCGACTACTACTGTAGCATTATTACTCACATCAACCCTATGATCGATATCGCTAAGTATAGTAAAGGCAGATGGTAGTGTAAGAGTTATAGGGTTAGTGCCATTACCAACAATAATTTTTGAGCCTAAGCCAAATACCTGAAAGTCATCATCCAATGTATAGGTAGCTCTGTTACAAATTGTAAAAATCTGGTAATCATTAACAAAATTGGGTGGTGGAGTACCAGTACCATCTGGTGCTGTACCCCAGTTTGGCTCTAGCTCAATGCTACCAGTTGGTTTACTAAAATACTGTGTACCAGCCGCTCCGGTTAATGCAACAGTAGGCGGTACCGCTACACCACCACCACTAAACGTGATATTACCGGTAGCTGCCCCAACCATAGCCGATAAAAAACGAACATAAACCGGTGTAGCAGCAAGTGTAGCAGTAGTATTAGCAACTGTGGTGCTGCTGCCCCATGTCACATTATCGTTAGAAACCTGAAAATTAGCCGGTGCATTTACGGTGATAATGCCCGGTGCAGGTGTAAGGAAGGTGCCCGCAAGATTAAAAGAAGTAGAAGGAGAAGGTACGCTAACAGGGACAGTTTGAAAGCTTAGTGTTGAAGACGATACTGTTAAAGTTGGTACTATCATTGGCGTTACAAAAGCCCAGGTTGCTCCATATCTAATGGCATCTATTTCAAGTGTAGGTCCTGTAGATCTTGCAGCTAAAATTACCCCAGTAAGTGACGCAACACCACTGCTTGGGTCTGCCACTCCAGCACCTTGCGTTAATGTTGGTGGAGTTTCCATACCACCTAAAACAGGATTAACCCACATTTCAACAATATCATCAGTAGCACTTCCTGTATTGATTGTGTATTTAACTACTACCAAATAAGTAGTATTATAAGGTCTTACTGTAGCTTCATAATTTACTCCATTAGCAGAGGTTGTGGCTGTGTTTTTGCCCACACCAAAGTTAAATCCTCCAGAAGCACTTCTTATAAATGCTCTTGCTGCAACACCTGGACTTGGAGAAGGACCTTGCATTATACCAGTAAAATTTGCAACTAGAGTACCAGCTTGTGCAGCAGACGGGTTTACAAGGAAAGACATATACATACTTCCAGATGTAACAGTTCCTGAAAAACGACCACTGAACGCTGTGCTAGTTGCTGGGTTCATATTTACCCCAAAACCTACTCCTGATGATGGAGACCCCGTGTAACTCAATCCACTACTGTTTACAAAAAGTGAAGCGCTAGTTGAATTAAAAAGTTTGGGCCAACTATTGCTTTTCAAGGAATCGCCAGTTGGATAGTTAAAATCATCTGTAAATGTTTGCCCCCAGCTCAATGAGCTTAGTAAAGCAGCAACAATAAATAAGTGAATTTTTTTCATTTTGTTTTGTTTTTGTTTGTTATTAAATGTTAGAGAAATTTTAAGACCCAATTTTTATTTTTTGTTATCAAAAGCGGTTACAAAATCCCAGGTAGTACCTGTTCTTATACCATCAATTTGCAAAGTGGGTGCAGTTTTTGGGTTTCCTTGTCTTAAGCAAGTACCGGTAAGCCCACTACCAGCATCATTTACACCAGCACCCATGGTAAGTAGAGGGGTAGCGGCTGCAGCACCTAATACCGGATTAACCCACATATCAACAATATCATCGGTTAGGTTTCCACTATTAAAAGTGTACTTCATCACTACTAAATAGGTAGTGCCAAATGTTCTTACCGTGTTTTCGTAAGGGATAGAAGTTATGGCAGATTTACCAAGGCCAAATACAAATCCCTTTCCGCTCTTTTTAATAAATGCCCTTGCTGCAACGCCCGGGTTTGGTCCAAGGCCATTCATAATACCTATAAAATTATCACCACTTTGAGCAGCACTTACATTTACCAAAAACGACATGTAAACACTACCTGTAGGCACAGGCTTAAAAAATTTGCCAACATCCTGGCCACTTGTGTTCATGTTTACACTAAAGCCTACACCTGATGCCGGCGAACCTGGATATGTTAATCCGGTACTATTAACAATAATTGCATTTTCTGTGCTTTTACTGAAAACGGTAGTCCAGCCACTAGAAGTAAGTGCTGAGTCCGATTTGTAGTTAAAGTCTTCTACAATGGTTTGGCCCCAGCTAACGGTTGTAACCAAGGCAGAAAAGGTAAATAGTTTGATTTTTTTCATATAGTTCGTATTTTGGTGCTACGCTAATGGGGTAACCTAGTTTCATTATCTCCATCTTACTTGCAATACCATTATACACTTGCCCAAAGCAAAATTGGATTAATTCACATTTTTAAATCCTGAACTGTGGTTTAAGTTATTTCGGTTTTTAATCCTGCCTTTGCGTTATAAAGTTCTAGAATATTCTACCAAAAATGCTAAAATCAGAACCTACATCAGATGTGCCGGCACCAATGTAGAACACACCTCCTCCGCTGGCATTATATGGTGTAATCCTAAATGTTACTGTTGATGTTGGGGGTACATTTTGTAATGCAGCAATTCCAGATAAATTAAGAGGGTTGAGTGTATAGTTGCCTGTAACAGCGGGTGGACCGGTTATTATGCCCGCAAGCATAAATGCACCAGCATTAATTTGGTAATCTACCTGATAAGCAACGGGTCCATCAGCAGCAATTCTTATTTTAAAACTATCTATTGAACTATAGCTAACATTTTTGCCATTGGTAGATTGCAATTGAAAAGTAAGCACTTTATTAGCCGCAATACCAGCTGCTGCTGTAGTAGTTGAAAAACTATTAGCACCCCAAAGACCAGGAGAAGTTGAACCTAGAGATAGTGTAGTGCCCGATCCTCTTGTTAAACCTGTAACTGCCGTAAGGTCAGTAGCTATTGTAGTAGGCATAAAGTTCGTTACAGACTGTCCCCCTCCTGTAAGAGCAGAAGTGTTCCAGGAAACAATTTCGGGGAGTGCGTTTCGGGTATCAAATATATTAGTTGTAATTGCAGGTGTTGAAACATGGTCTCTATAAAATTGCCCAAGGGGTGTTAATGATCCTCCTGTGCTTTCAGGTGTATGATCCTCAAAAAAGTAAGAATATCTTTCAACCTGTGGATTGCTTTCAAGCCATGGTAAAGCTAATGCCATAAAAGCCTGGTGCACTGCTAATGGTCTGTTCACATTGGCATTAAATTCAGTAATCCAAATTGGTTTTTTATAAAGATTATAAGCTGCGGATATATAAGATTTAAACCTGTTAAAAACCGTATTTACATCCGGATTAACCTCAAAACCATTTGAAAACCAGCCACCCCAATCATACCAATGTACGGCAACATAATCTACACGTAGGCTATCCCGTTTTGCCCTATTCATAAATTTAAGTAACCAGACCCTGTATTCCGATTCTGTTGTAGCTGGCGATCCCATTCTGTAGCCAGTACGTAATAACCGCTTATAGAGTGCAGCACCATTATACCAAGTAATATTTGCCTGTCCAATATGGTCTGGTTCATTAAAAGTAAGTAAAGAGGTGATATTAGGTTTAGCTATTAAATCATCTACTTTAGCTTCGGTACTTACCCAATTTTCATCCCACGCCATAAGTGTGTATTCTTTGCCCGGAGCTGAATTATCGTTTACACCCCAATCGTAAAACCATGGAACATTTAATAAAGCTGGCAACAAATCAATTTGGGTGCATGCACCTTTCTTATTTACACTTGTAATAGGTAATACACGGATAAAAGAAATCTTATCCTGTAACGCAAAAGCAAGGTTTACAGTAACATTGCTAGCTGCTGCTACATAACAAAAACTTTCTCCAGTTCCATCTTCATTTGCAGCTAATACTGCCTGAAAACCCTGGCTGAGTGTTATTGATTTTATCCCATCATTCAA
Organism: Chitinophagaceae bacterium; assembly: GCA_043760535.1. Taxonomy (GTDB): domain Bacteria; phylum Bacteroidota; class Bacteroidia; order Chitinophagales; family Chitinophagaceae; genus JAZKFT01. The sequence goes on along the minus strand of JAYUOV010000064.1, from coordinate 13,991 downwards.
GCCACCTGGAATTGCAGTCCCTTTGTAAATAGTACTGGCTATACAGGTAGCACTAGAACCAGTCTGGTTATAGTTTTGATGTATTATCAATTGGGCATTTAATTGATTGTTAAATGCTAGCAGGATAAGGCATTGTAGTAATTTTTTCATACAGTTTTTATTAATAATTGCTATTTAATTAACCAAGGTTGTATTTAATTTTATTTTTTGGGCTTGCAACAATCCTCCGGATACTTGCATTGTTATTTCTCCTGCTTCTAAACCAGGTTCCACAACAGCGACCATTTTTCCATTAAACACATTCATATAACTCGAAACAAAAGGGGTTTGGTCAATAGCATCGCCATTACAAAGAGCCCGTAACCTGCCTGCACCTTCCACTTTAAAAAACAAAAAATTACTGGCCCTGGGGCAAAGATTTCCTTGCTTATCCAATATTTCTACGGTAACAAAAATCAAGTCCTTTCCATCGGCCTTTACGGTATTTCTATCTGCACTTAATTTTATTGAAAAAGGTTCTCCTGCAGTTTTTATAATTTGTTCTGCAACAGGTTTGTCATTTGCATCGTAGGCCACTACTTTTATTTCTCCAGGTTCGTAAACCACATTCTTCCAAATGATACGGTAGCGGCTATTCTTACCGCTCTTGTCTTTTTGTTGTACTCCCATGCTTTTGCCATTTACAAACAACTCAGCTTTTGGATGATTGGTATAGCAATAAATTGGAACGTTTTGCCCAATCCTGTCAGGCCATGTCCAGTGTGGCAATACGTGTAACATTGGCTTGTCACTCCATTTACTTTGGTAGAGATAATATCGGTCTTTAGGAATGCCAGCTAAATCAACCATTCCAAAATAAGAACTTCTTGCCGGGGTGCCTTCGTTATATGGCGTTGGTTCCCCCAGATAATCAAAACCAGTCCAAACAAATTCACCTGAAATAAATTCCAAATCATCTTGCTTTTCAAACTCTGTATCTGGTGTGGTAGCCCAAGGTGGACATTCTATATCATAGCTTGAAACCTGGTAATCGCTATACCATGGCTTTTTTGTTTCTTTTACAGGAAATTTATATACGCCTCTGGAGCTAACGGTGGAAGATGTTTCGCTACCATAAATGGTTAAGTTTGGATACAGTTTGTGTTTAGGTTCATAATCTTCGGGCTTGTAATTAAAGCCTACTAAATCTACTTCTTCTGCTAATCCATTTTTTAATGCGCCGTTGTGGTTATTAAACCCTGCTGAAACAGGTCTTGTAGAATCGAGCTTGTGGCATATCTGCGTTAAAAATCTTGCCATTTCTTTTCCAGATACCATACCCTGTTCCCTTATTTCGTTGCCAATGCTCCACATAATTACAGAGGGGTGATTTCTATCTCTACGAATCATAGCACTTAAATCTTTTTCCGCCCAGGCATCGAAAAATTCACCATAACCGTTTGCATTTTTTCCGTTTTTCCACTCGTCAAAAGCTTCTACTTGTACCATTAAACCCAAGCTATCGCAAATGGCCAGCAGCTCTGGTGAAGGTGGATTGTGCGAAGTACGGATGGCATTACAGCCCATCTCTTTCATCATTACCAACTGCCGCTCTGTAGCACGGTAATTAACGGCGGCACCTATTGGACCTAAATCGTGGTGTAAGCAAACGCCTTTAAATTTTAATGGTTTACCATTTAGAAAAAAGCCCTTGTCTTTATCAAAACGGATGGTTCGGAAACCAAAAACAGTTTTGTATTCATCTGTTTGTTCTTTGCCTACAAATAATTTTGATATGGCAGTGTACAACACAGGTGTATTTACTCCCCACAATTGGGGTTGCTTTACTTTAATAGTTTGGTTGAAAAATAATTTTTCATTTTTCTTATTGGATGAAGAAATACTGCCGACTTTATTCCCAATTGCATCAAAAAGTTCTGTTACCAATATAATATTCGATGGATTAACCGCATCGGTATTAATTGTTGTTTTGATATTAACCTCGCCAATTTTTTCTGAGATGTTTGGCGTTGTAATAAAAGTGCCCCATTGTGCAATATGTGCGGGGGAAGTTTTAACCAATCTTACATTCCTGTATATTCCTGCACCAGGATACCATCTTGAAGACTCAGGTTTATTTTCCAGCTTTACGGAGATTACATTTTCCGTATCGAACTTTATGAATTTAGAAAGTTCAAAAGAGAAAGAAGAATAACCATAAGGCCATTCACCAATGTACGTGCCATTCAGATATACTTTGGAACGACTCATGGCACCATCAAATTCAATAAAAATTCGTTTGCCAATGTCGTTCTTCGTTATGGGTAAAACCTTGCGGTACCAACCAATACCAAAGCATGGCAAAGCACCTGTTCTTCCGGTTCTTAATTGTGTTGTTTTTTCGCCATCTTCTACCACCTGCACTTTTTGTTTGTCTATGTTCATGTCAAAATTCTGTACCACTGCCCAGTCGTGAGGTACAGTTATTTTTTGCCATGCTGCGTCGTTGATATTAGTAAGTGTTGCTTCGCTGATATCATTATTAAAAAAACGCCAACCTGTATCAAGCAATAGAACAGTTCTATCCTGTGCCTTAGCACAAAAACAAACTTGAAAAAGGAAAACAATAATTATTAAATTACGCATAAAATAATATTAGATATTTTAAAAAGAACCAGTTTCTACAGATTCAACTAAACTCATTTTTCACGTTCCCATACATCTGTTCTAAACGATGAAACCGGCAACCCATTTGTTCCAAATAAATCGCCAACTACAAAAGACTTAAAAGCATATCTAACAGCCACTGGTATGGGAACTGCTACAGCTTTTACAGTTACGCCTTCTTTAGTTATTACAGCTGTTGCCGGATGAAAGACTTTATCTTCCCCAGCCATTTCAAAACAGGATAGTTGTTTACCAAAAGAAGCTAAACCATTTGGTGCATCGCTAAATGTAATTTTAGCCGTTTCATTTTTGAATGTTACTTCTTTGAACTTAGGACTAAGGCCGCTGATACCTTTAATTTGATAGGTTTGTGATAAGGCTAAATAAGCCAAACGGTTGGAACCAATTTCTTTATTGGCCGGATGCACTAATGTTTGCTCTCCAATATCTAAAATACAAGCCATACCTACGTTAGGCAAAGCAGTGGATGCTTTAAGTTGTGCTTCACGCAGAAATGCTGAATTGGGTGGGTTCTCATTTTTGCCAACAGGAGCAATTTGCATGTAGTAAAAAGGAAAGTCGCCTATTTGCCATTTTGTTCGCCAATCGCTAATTAATCCTGGCAACATTTTTTCATAATTTTCGGGCTCTGGCCTGTTTGATTCTCCTTGGTACCATATAACGCCGCGTATGCCATACCCTACTATTGGGTTTACCATGGCATTATATAATATAGATGGTGCACTTGGTGGATTTTTTGACTTGGAAGTATCTTTAATAAAATCAAAAGCTTTACAACCATCTTCGCTTATCCAAGGCTGTATGGCTGTGCCTCCCCAACTAGAATGGATTAGACCAATAGGAACGTTTAAAATTTTTTGCAACATTCTACCAAAGAAAAATGCAGTTGCACTAAATACCGGGGCGGTTTCACTGTTACAGATTTGCCAACTGCCTTTGCAGCTGTCAAGCGGTTTAGCACTTGTGGCTTTGCTAGTAGTAAAAAAACGCATGTTTGAACTAGGTGCGTTTATCGTTGCTTCTAAAGAACCAATTACAGGTTGGTTCATATATCCTTTCAGTGGCATTTCCATATTAGACTGCCCTGAACAAAACCATACTTCGCCTATTAAAATATTTTCTAGTTTCAACGGTTTGCCGTCGCTCATAATAATAGTAAAGGGGCCGCCGGCTTTAGGTGTTGCTATTTTAAGTTTCCACCGGCCATCTGCGCCAGCTTTGGTTGTATAATTTTTATTATTCCAGGAAGTAAGCACTCTAACGCTTGAATTTTCCTGAGCGGTTCCCCATATTGCTACATCTGTTTGTTGCTGTAATACCATATTGTTAGCAAAAAAAGCAGGTAGGTTTATTGTTGCAAACAAATCTGTTGTCTTAGAAATGCAAGCAATAAATAAAACCACATGTATAAGAATATTTTTACACATTTTTATGACTTTAATTTTTATATCTCAATTAAATCCTCTTTCCTGATTTATTTATTTAATGAGTGTTGCAATTTTGTAATACCTCCCCATTTTAGTAACAACCAACCCACAGGATGTAAAAAAGCAATAATTAAAAACCAACTAGCATACCCTGTTCCCTGTACTACATTTAAAATAGGAGATAGAATTGCATGAAAGCCTTTGTCAAGAAAGCCTGAGGCGCCGGAAGTTGGCCCTGAAACCATTGCTTTCACAATCATATTCATTACGATACCGCCTATTGTGCTGCCTGCTGCTACTATACTAAATACGGTACCCAAAGAATGACTAGGTACTATATCTACAACAATAGAACTGAGATTTATCAACCAGGCAAGTGATGCCAGTACAATAGCAGCTGAAATAACTAAAGACAAATTCAATCCTGTAACCTTACTAATTAGTGGAGCTATCGGCATAATACATGCACAAATCAGCATAACCTTCATCCGGCTGTTTACAGGCAAACTGCCTTTTTTTATGAACCTTCCAGAAAGCCAGCCACCAAACAAACTACCTACACCCGCAGCTGCATATATCACCCAGGTAATTTTTAAATCATTTTGAGATAAACTTCTTTCAGCGGATAAATATTTTGGAAACCAGAATTGGAAAAAATACCAAACTGGATCTGTAAGTAAACGGGCAAACAACAACAGCCAGGTACCCTTAAACGTTAATACTTGCTTCCAAGACCAACTTTCACCTTTTTCTTCTTTTATATTTTGAGTTACCTCCCCATCCTGTTCAATATATTTTAATTCCTCTTTTGTAATAAGCTTGCTATTTTGAGGTTTTCTATACAGCAAAAGCCATGGTATTATCCAAAGCAATCCTGCTAAACCTGTAATGATAAATGCCAACCGCCAACCAGTACCTTGGCCAAGCCAGCCTGCAACTGTTGGTAATTTATCTACATAAGCATAGGTAGCTAATGGTATTACTATATAGGGTGCCACAGTGGCGCCAATTGTGGCGCCCATAGTATATAGACCAATTGCAAATGCTCTTTGCTTTGCAGGAAACCATTCTGAAACAGCTTTTGAAGCTGCGGGCCAAATACCAGCTTCGCCCAATCCAAGCATAAAACGATATCCGCCAAGAGACGTCATTCCTTTAGCGGCAGCAGTAAGCATGTTAGATACAGACCACCACATTACAAAAATTAATGTGCCAGTTCTTGTTCCAATTTTATCAATAATTCTTCCGGATATAATATAACCAATGGTATAAGCAATTAGAAAAATATTTACAATGTTGGCATAATCTCCATCATCCATATCTAAATCTTTCTGAATGGTAGGAGCTAAAGCTGAGAGTGTTTGCCTATCAATATAGTTAAGAACGGCTGCTGTAAACAACAACCCAACAATCCACCAACGCATTCCTTTAACTTTTTTAAACATTGCAAGTAATTTAAATATCAAATGATTGTAAATGCTTTTATTTAAATTGTTTTATTCTATTTCAATTACAGCAAGCTGTCGTATATCACCATTCCATCTTTATTTTCTATTACTATTCTACTATTCGTAACTCCTTTTTTGATATTTACTTCTACATTACCACCAGGCTTTAATTCCTGTATTGGATAACTCATGCTTACTTTGTCTCCCTGCATAATTTTTAAAATGTGGTTACTAATTGTATAAGATGGGAATCCAGATTTAGCTGTTATGGTAACAATGTTTTTTAGAATGGCAACAGTAACCGGAGATAATTCTTTTCTAAAAGCACCGTACAATGCTCTTGGTTTACGGTTAGCATCTACAATACCCCATGGTCTGTAACCTTCTTTGTTGGTGCCAGCAAAGCGACTTAGATAATCATTAAAACTCCAGTAAGAGAATCCAACAACATAAGGATGCTTATTAATTACATCTATTACTCCTTTTAAATGATCAATTCTTACCTGTTCATTTTTCACTTCATCAGACCGCATGCCTGTTTCGCTAATAAAAATTGGTTTGTCAGGATATTTTGCATGCAATGCGTTGATATTTTTTTCCAAGCCTTCTATTGCTGAATAGTTGTTGAAATTTAAAAAATCGCAATATCTGAAAGCATCGTGGGGCAACTTGAGGTTAGCGGGGTTTACCGCAGTGCCTATCGCTACAAACGTTAACAGTCTTGTAGTATCAAGCATTCTATATTGTTCAAATTGGTCTCTCGTAAACTCGTCTCCTTCAGGTGTCCAACTTGCATATTCATTTCCTGTACTATAAGCAACAATGGATGGACTGTTCCAAAAAGCTTCTACCATTTCTTTTAATTGAGATTCAAAATCGTCTTTCACTTGTTGGCTAGTCATTAATACCGGACTTATCTGCCAGTTGGGCGTTTCGGCAATGAGTAAATATCCATGCTCATCGGCCCATTTATAAAAGTGCTTGCTTGCAGGAGTATGGTTCAATCTTGCAAAAATCATATTGCCATTCCGCTGTAGTTCCATATCTGTTTTGGCAAGTACTGCAGGTTCCGTAGATCCATACACAGGATGGTCTGAATGACGGTTACTGCCTGCCAATCTTATTGGATTTCCATTTAATAGCAATTGTGCACCTACTGCTTTAAACTCCCGTATTCCAAAATAAGTTTCATATTTATTAATCACTTTGTTTTCGGCTTCAATAGTGCTTGTAACGTTATACAAGTTGGGGTTGTCAAAATCCCACAACAGTACTTCGCTTGAACTTAAATCGTACTGCTGTATTATTTTTTCAATAGTAAACGGCTTTAAATTGATAAATTTTTCTACTGCATTGGTACGCTTGATTTGTAACCCAGATATTCTATTTGTTATTAATGGCTTTAGCGTAAAAGCAGCATCTATTAGCGACCGATTTTCAACCCATGTAATAATTTTTACCTGAGCTTTGCCAGTTTTCAAATCAGGAATTGCTTCTATTTTCTGCTTTTGTATATATACTTTATCTGTCACCAGCAAACTCACGTCTCTAGTGATTCCTCCATATTCGTACCATGGAAAAAATTGAGCAGAAGGATTATCGCCCATTCTTGCACCGGGTACAGTTAATTCAGTCCATGAATTATCCACTTCAATAGCAATAAAATTTACTTGATTGTATTTTACATGCTTAGTAATATTTACTGTAAAAGGAGTGTATCCTCCAACATGAAAGGCCGCTAATTCACCATTTATAAAAATCCGGCATTTGTAAAAAACAGCTTCGAAACGTATTCTGACTAATTTATCTTTTGCATCTTCAGCAAGTTTAAATGCCTTTCTGTACCATCCTTTACCTACAAAATTGTAACGTATATCGGTACTCCAGCAATGTGGTACTGTTACCTTATCAAACTTATCCACCGAAAACAAAGTGTCTTTTTCATTATATTTCCATGGCTTGTCCCACCCCATAGCCTCACCCCTTGATAAAGGGTCTAAAGCAAAGCTCCATTCCCCATTCAAGGAAATTTCCTGAGACTTAGCAGTAAGCGTTGCAATAATTGAAATAATTACTAATATTCGGCGGCTAATTTTCATGTTTATAATTAATAGCACCTAACCTCAAACAGCGAAACAGGAGCTGTGCTGTCTGAGTTAGATATTTTTATTTTTAATTCAGTTACTGTAGCTGGTGTATTTAAGTAAATGGTACGGTGAGCCAGGTAGTTTCCTGAAATTTCACCAATCAGCTCATTGTTGCAGTTGTACACTTTCACTTCATCTGCACAAAAAGGCATTTTTGCTTCGGGGTTTAAAAGCAAAACTGATTCTAAAGGATGGTCATCATCAGCATCAAAAAATAATTCTATTCTACTAATTAATTGTGCTTCTTCCCACACTATTTTTATCTGAGCATTTCGATTATCATAATCTGCTACCCATGCATTGGTGCTTTTAACAGGCCTTTGTATCCCATTTCTTAAGTGTTCTGGAGAAAATGCCTGCAATGCCGGTTCAATCTTCATTGCTATATTTTTACCATTAGGCCTTCTCTGCGGACACCAGAATTCAAAGGCTTCCACTCCAATATCTCCAGTAGGTTCTTGCTTTCCGTAATTAGAAACGGCAATATTTATCGAATTGTAAACAGATAGCAAGCCCGTAATTCTTTTGTCACTTACTGCCAATTCTATTGCTTCATTACTCATAAAACACACAAAGGCGTATTGCGTTTCATTAAAAGAATGATTGAATTCAACTGAATATTCTTTGGCTCCAGGTATTATTGTTATTTCTGATGATGCAAGGGTTACATCTGGTGTATGATTAAATGATTTACTGCTTACCCGTAATTGCAAACAAAGCGTGGTTTGCGTTTCTGCCTTTGACCAAAATTTGATTGTTGGCATTTTATGATTGCCTACTGGCAGCATTTGCGCAGTTGAATACTTCAATTTTTGCCATTCTCCCGATTGTGGTATTTCAGCAACTAATAAAGTTGAAGTTGCTTCAATTCGGAGTGCTTTTTGTACAAGGTCGTTGGGGTCGTTTAAGTTAAAACCAGGAATGTGCTGACCCGTTTTCATCAGTTCTGTCTGCAATTGATTAATGTATTGTTCACCAACAGTTTTGGGAAGTATATTGTATTTTTTACATAAGCTAGCTGCAATAGCAACAGCTTGGCCGCCATGTGCACAAGTTGCCATTACCCTTGTAGAACCAAAAGCAACATGTGAGGCGCTGATGATGCGCCCAGCAAGGAAAAGATTGCTGATATTGCGGCTATAATAACAGCGGTAAGGGATACCGTAAACACCTTTCGAGTGCCATTGATTACATCCTTTCATTTCACTAAATACGCCATCGGCAGGGTGAAGGTCAACACTCCATCCACCAAATGCTACTGCATCTTCAAATGGGGTTTGATCAATAACGTCTTGTTGTTTTATTATGTAATCTCCTTCAAATCTTCTACTCTCTCTTTTGCCGGGTACATGACCAACCCATTCTAATGTAAGGTTCTCAGCTTCTGGAAAATTACCAGAGTTTTTAATATAATCCCATACACCATATACTACTTTCCATAATTGCCATTTTATGTTTTCCGTTTCATGTACGGTATCCAATCTGCCCCCATATTCTATCCACCATAATCGGCAGCCAATATCCTTTGTATTAAAGCTTTTGTAACGCGGAATTTCTTTTGAAACGTCAATAGCAAACGAGGGTGCAACGTATTTTACTTTTTTGCCAGTATCTTTTGAGTAGAAGTAAATAGAATGCCCTAATAATTCACCATATTCATTTGAAGGAGCAAACTTTTCGCCAAACTCATCTTTGGATTCAGCACCCATTCTAAATGCTGCGCCGGAAAGAAAACCAACAATACCGTCGCCTGACGCATCACAGAAAAAAGGAGCTTGTAAATTATATGAAGTGGAATTCTGTGAGCAAAATGCTGTAACTGAACTTATTGTGTCAGCATCTTTCTTTTCTATGTCGTAAACTGCTGTGTTCAATAATAACCTAATGTTTGTTTCCAACACCACTTTTTCAAGAAGAATGGTGTCAAAAATTAATGCATTCCCTTCTGGATTTCTGTATCCGTTTTCCAATAAAATTTCATTTATAACGCCACCTTCTCTTGCCCAACGATTGTTATTTCCCATGTGAGAAGTTGCACCCAATACCCACAAACGAACTTCACTAGAGGCATTACCACCTAGCACAGGCCTGTCTTGTACCAATACTACTTTCATGCCTGCTCTTGCAGACGTTATGGCACAACAGGTACCAGCAAGGCCGCCGCCAATAATAATAAGGTCGGCATTAATACTTTCAGTTTGTAATGCTCTTTTTAATGATGGTGATGCTATAATCATATTAATTTACCGGTTATGTGTTTATTCATTTTTATTAGAAGCCAGGGTTCTGGGCAACATTAGGATTATTTGCAATTTCCTGAATTGGAATTGGCAACACTGTATAGCGAATCGGATCTGGATTATCTATAAAGTCGTAATCTGAAAGAGGCTTACTGTAATAATCTGCAAGCGAAGCTTTAATCGTAGGCACCAGTACATTCCAGCGCTTTAAATCAAACCAGCGCATACATTCAAATGCAAATTCTCTACGTCGCTCTTGTCTTAATTTTGTACGTAAATCTGCCTGGTCTATATAAGTAAGTGCAGGTAACAATGTGCCACCGTGTGTTCTTCTTACGTTATTTATTATTACCAATGCTGCCTCCAGATTAGTAGACCCACCAATTTCTATTAATGATTCTGCAGTTATCATTAATACATCTGCATAACGTAATAAAATTAGGTCATCACTTGCATCATCGTTATTGGTAGAATTGTATTTGTTAACCAAAGAACCGTTGAAATTAGACAATGCGAAATTACTTACTGAAACATTTCTTCTTGAATCTCCGGTTTCAAAAACTCTACGGGAAGGTATCGCGTCGGTAGCAAAATCTTTAGATGGAGTTGTATATCTAAAGGTTCTAAACGTCCATCCCATACGTGTAAAGGCTTGTAAGCTATTTGCTAAAGAATTGGTACCTCTTATAAAATAAATTCGTTCTCTATCCACCTGCTTTGTGCCAAGTACTGAGTTGAATATATTAGAAAAAATGGGGTTCAGATCTATATTGTACCGGGCTTTATTGTCAATTAAATCTTTTAATTCATCTATTGCCCGTTGATTGCCCGTAGGGTCGTTTAATGGATAGCCTGCCATGGTTAAATAAACTTTACCCAACAAAGCTTTTGCAGCAGCCACAGTAATTCTACCTCCGTTACTACCTGTGTATGAGTAGCTGCTGTCTAAATTTGCTTTGGCAAATAGTAAATCATTTATTACAGAATCATACACTACTTTGGTGGCTATGCGGTTGGGAGTAATGTTGCCTAATGATATATCTGAGGGCTGCATCATTAATGGAATATCCCCAAAAATTTGCACCAACCTAAAGTGATAAAAAGCTCTGAAAAACCTTGCCTGTGCTTGAGCCAGCCTTATTGTTTTGGAACTGGTTTTAGTACTGTCGGTAGCGTATTTAATCACATTATTAGCTCTATTGATAACTGTGTAAGACCTGCTCCAGATTCCTCCAATTACTGTATTGGCAGAGGTAAACGTTAAGATGTCTAACTGAGACCGTTCGGGAACAAAGTTGGTATTGGTAGAGTATGCACCATCATCCGAAATTTGTTCCAGCGGAAACATAATAGGTAAACCACTGCTTGCCTCAAACCTGGCTGCATTATAAATGCCATCTACACCTGCTTCAATATCGGATTCTGTAACATAAAATATAGAATTTGTAACCTGGTCTTTAGGAACTTCTTCTAAAAACTTCTTGCAGGAGGTAATGCTGATTGCTATTACCAGTACTAAAAAAATATTTTTTTTCATAATTAATTATTATTTATTGTTAAAGGGTAACGGTAAAACCTAAACGATATGCTATGGCTAATGGTGCAGCGCCATTATCCATACCTCTGGCAAACCCACGACCAGATGATGCACCTATTTCAGGATTAAAACCGGTATATTTAGTTATGATAAAAAGGTTTTGAACATTACCGTATAGCTGTACATCCTGTAGTTTTAATTTTCGAACAATTTTTACAGGTACTTTATAGGACATACTAATATCACGGCATCTGAAGTAATTTGCATTTTCTATAAAGTGATCAGTAGATTCCCGTTGATCGGCAGTGGTGCCTGCAACTACAGCAGTAGCCTTTTTATTGTTTTCACGAATCTCTTCGGCTGTTTTTGCATCCGTTCCAGGAAACACAAATTTGTATCGGTTGTCATAAGTATCTTTTCTCACATTATTTAAGCCTGTCATTGTTCCCCAATTTATTTGAAACTGGTTAAATATTTGATGTCCGTAGGCATAGCTAAAGAAAGCTGTCAATTCAAAGTTTTTATAACTGATGGTTGTGTTTGCTCCGCCAAAACCTTTGGGTAAAGCTGAGCCTAACCAAGTTCTATCCATATCGTTAAGCAGTCCATCTGCATTTAAATCAGCAAATTTTCTTTCACCTTCCCTTGCATTACCTCTAAGACCTACAGGTGCATTAGCAATACCGGCACTATCCCATATACCCAAAGATTTTAGACCAAAAAATGCTCCAACAGATTTCCCTGAAGCTACCCTTAGTGTAGGTATATTATTTGTTAAGTTGCCTGCGGTATAAAATTCATTCGGACTGTTTGTGCGAAGTTTTTCAACTAAATTTCTATTAAAGTTGATGTTGCCTTCTACCCTCCATTTAAAATTTCTGTTATTAATAATTTTTACACCGAGTGTCATTTCTAATCCTTCATTCAATAATGTTCCTATGTTATCGAACATGGTTGTAAAACCTGTTGAGGGTGATGTTTGTACCTGAAACAAAAGATTTTTTGTTCTTCTTTGATATACCTCTACCGTTGCATTTATTCTATTTTTAAAAAAACCAAGATCTGCCGCAAGATTTGTGTTACTTGTAGTTTCCCATGTTAAGTTGGGATTGCCTAACCTAGCCGGTGAAAACCCAATGCTTTGAAAATTATTACCCCATACCGAAAAATTTGGAATTAGGGTTGATTGTGTTTCATAAGCACCAATAGCCTGATTGCCTACTAACCCCCAACTTGCCCTGAATTTAGCTTCGTTTACCACATTTTTTAATGGTTTAAACCATTTTTCCTGTTCCATTTTCCACGCAACGCTGGCAGCAGGGAATAAACCAAACTGTTTACCTGGAGTAAACTTAGAAACACCATCATAACGTGAAGAAAGGTTTACAACTACACTCTTTTTATACAAATAATTAATCTGTACTATACTTCCTATTAACTGATTGCCTGCATAACTTGAAGTTATAGATTGAGGTAATGCCGCACCCAGGTTATTAAATCCTGTAATATTATTATTGAAATTTCCTACAACAGCCCTTTGATTGGTTTGAATAAACTTTTCCGCAGAAAAAACTAAAGCGGTATTTATGGCATGATTCGCATTAAACTTTTTTCTATAATTCATATTAACCTGATACAATACACTGCTATTTTGCGAATTACCTGCATTTGCCTCTCCTCTGTAATTGGTTGTTATTAATGGGATGTTTATCGGAATATAAGTTTGGAGTAATGATTTAAACTGTACATAACTGAATTTGCTCTGGATACTAAACTCATCGTTAAACTTATAATTAAGGCTTGCGGTTGCTGTTGTTTGAGAAGACGTATTAGCATTTCGTACGCCTCTGGTTGATGTTATCAGCAATGGATTTAACCTGGCTTGGCTGGCTTCTGCATCATTTAAGGCAGCATTAATTTCGGATGCTGCAAACCTCGAATTATGAAATATTAATCCAAATCTTGGGTCAGAAAAACTAGCATTCCCTACGCCATATCTATAGTCCCATAAATAATTAAAATCGCCATCCGGGTTTAATAACGGCGATGTAGGAGACCAGTTTAAAGCTCTGGATGTTAATGTTTGTGTAGGTGACCCAAAACGGTCGGTTGTGGTAACACCTAAATTTACATTAAGGGTTAGTTTAGGAATAATGGGCATTTCATAATTTATTCTACCACTATAACGCTTTAAGTATGTACCGGTAATAACACCTTGTTGGTCGAAATATTGACCTGAAACAAAATATTTTGCACCACCAATAGCACCACCACTAATGCTTAGAGCTGCATCTCTTGTAACAGATGAACCACCTAGTGCTTTTTGGTGATCATAATTTTGTAATAAAGGAATTTCGCTGGCTAAATAGGGTGTATCTACAGTGGCAGTAGCAAAGCCCCGCAATTTTCTAAGTGCCCACGCTTCATTTGCATAGGCAGCATATTCTGTGGCTTCCAATACATTTACTTTTCTTTGAGCAGTATTTACAGATTGATTAAAGTTTAATACAATTTTTGGTTTGCCA
>JAYUOV010000063.1:0-18429 GCA_043760535.1 Chitinophagaceae bacterium | reverse complement strand
TTTTACTTCAGCCATCAAACAACGCATCGGCAAGTTTGAGCAGGCCAATGGCGGCACCCTTTTTCTGGATGAAATAGGCGACATGAGCATAGATGCGCAGGCCAAAGTGCTGAGGGCCTTGCAGGAAGGCATTATTACCCGTGTGGGCGGCGATAAGGAAATACATGTGGATGTGCGGGTAATAGCCGCCACCAACAAAAACCTGCTGGAAGAAATAGAGCAGAAAAAATTTCGGCTAGATTTATACCACCGCCTCAGCGTTATTATGATACAGGTACCGTCGCTAAACGAACGCCGTGATGATATTCCGCTGCTGATAGAAAAATTTCTTACTGATATCTGCACCGACTACGGCATAGCCAGAAAGCAAATAGATAAAAAAGCCATTGCCCTTTTACAACAATATAACTGGACGGGCAACATACGTGAACTGCACAATGTGGTAGAGCGGCTTATTATACTTAGCGGCAATACTATTTCTGAAACCGATGTTAAAGACAATGTGCCGAACGCTCATAAAGCATAAAGATGATTTTTTAATGTCTGATGCCTGAAATTCGGTTTATCCCTTTATAAAAAATAGGAATCCCCTTTAAATTATATGTTTACCGCTCAGTTGCCTGTAATTATTATTGCTATTTTTTCGTTGTCCAAAAAGGGTTACGATTTAGTCTTAGCCGTTAAAAAAGGTAAAATCGAACAGATAAAAATTGAACTTTTTTTCTTTAGTCTCATTTTGCTTCTGGCTACAGCACTCATTATTTTCAATGTAGTAAACGCCAATACCAAATAAGGAGCGTTGGCATTGCCGGCTACCTTTTAATCTTTTCTTAGCACATAAATTACCTGCGGCAATGTATTGCCCAATGCTAAACCTTATTTTTGTCCACATCTTAAAACAAAACTATGGGCTGGATTATTTTTCTTATTGGTACCATTGGCTGGCATGTGGGTATGTATGGCATGTTTAAAAAAGCCGGTATCGAACCCTGGAAAGCATTGGTTCCTTTTTACAATACCTGGTGCATTGCGCAGAAATGCAATATCAAAAAATACTGGTTTTTCCTACAGTTCATCCCAATTGCCGGGCAGTTTATCACCATCTGGATTACCATCATTTTCGTTATGCACTTTGGGCGGTTTAATACGCTACACCACGCTGCTACTACGTTTGTGCCATTTATTTATTTCCCTTATTTAGGCTTTAGTAAAAGCGAAAGATGGGGAGGCGAAAAAGTATTTAAAAACTATACAAAACCCGCTGGCCGTGAGTGGATTGATGCAGGTGCTTTTGCAGTAGTAGCCGCTACCATCATCCGCACATTTGTGTTTGAGGCCTATGTAATCCCCACCGGTTCTATGGAAAAAACCTTGCTGGTAAACGACTTTTTATTTGTAAATAAGATGAGTTACGGACAGCGGTTACCCATAACACCCTTGTCGGTTCCTTTCGTACATAACCTACTGCCGGCTTCGCAAATACCTTCTTATTCTAAACTTATTCAAACAGATTATGCCCGGCTGCCCGGCTGGACGGAGGTAAAGCGTAACGACGTAGTTGTTTTCAATTATCCGATGGGAGACACAGTAGTAAACCTACCCGAATTTGGTTCTGCAAATCCTTTTTACGATTTGGTAAACGATAGAAATATGATGGGCTTAAGTGTTTCTGACCCGGGCACGCCAGCCGATGAAGTACAGCATGAAAGGCATCCACTATTTAACGGAAACAGGGAAGCGCTATTTACTTATTTTAATGATAAAATATTGGTTCACCCAATAGACAAAACGGACAATTACATTAAACGCTGCGTAGCTGTGGGCGGCGATAAAATGGAAATAACAAAAGGGCAGCTATATATTAATGATGCCCTTGCTTTAAGACCGCCAGCCTCCGAAACAGATTATATTATTAAAACAAAAGGAACACCGATTGACTTTAAAACGTTAGCGAATGAGTTAGAATTAACTGAAGAAGAAGTGGACCAATACACTTCTGCTTATGATGGGCAGGGCGGCTATTTGCTCAATCTTACCAATTCTCAAAAAGACATCATTAGTAAATTACCAAACGTATCGTCTGTAGAATTTGTGGTTTCGCAGCCAGGTATGTATGGCGATGCCAATGTCTTCTTTCCTTTTTCACAAATGTCTGTTAACTGGACGGTAGATAATTACGGCCCCATCATTATCCCTAAAAAAGGGGCTACTATTACTTTAGACACCAGCAATATTGAGATTTACCGGAGGCTGATTACCATTTACGAACACCACAGCCTAATACAAAACGGTAACCAATTTACGATTGATGGCAAACCCGGAAATACCTACACATTTACCTACAATTATTACTGGATGATGGGCGACAACCGCCATGGCAGCCAAGATAGCCGCTTCTGGGGTTTTGTACCCGAAACGCATATTGTAGGCAAAGCTTCACTTATTTGGTTTAGCTGGAAAGGCGGCCCACGCTGGAAACGTATTTTTAAAGCCATTCGATAACAAACTACCATCATTCGTACATTTATTTATCCTTCCTCAGAAACGGGGAAGGATTTTTTATCTCAATAAAACATTTTTTACAAATTATATTTTTTTAGCTTATTATACAAAGAAAATCAACATGAAACAAATACTCACCACCGAATACGACCTTTATAATAACGCCACCGAACTGGACCTGGAAGACGCACTACTGCTTACCGAAGCAAGAAACAATACCGCATTGTCGTATGCACCCTACTCTAAATTTCATGTGGCCGCCGTGGCACAGCTTAGCGATGGAAGATTGGTGTACGGTGCCAATCAGGAGAACGCCTCCTACCCTGTTGGCATTTGTGCAGAACGTACGTTACTCTCGGCCATTTCATCGCAATATCCGCAGGAAACTGCTGTAGCTATTGCCATTAGCTATGCCAACGAAAATGGCGAAAGTCAGCGCCCCATAAGCCCATGCGGCATTTGTCGCCAAACATTACTAGAATATGAGCAGCGGTGGCAGCACCCCATTAAACTCATCCTCGGCGGGCAGGAAGGTAAAGTAATAGTACTGCAAAGTGCCAAAGACATTATGCCTTTTAGCTTTGGTGCGGATGATATGAAGTAATCTGAATTTGGGGTTTAATTGCAAATTAATTAGCTGCAAATCCTGGTACATTAATATTTTATGGCGGCACAGGTAATATTTGGTTTTTTAAAAACCTTTATTCTTTACGCAACAACTCTTTACAAAAACTACATTTGAATTTTACCTATTACTATAAAATAAATACCCATGCTTAAAAAAATAATGATAGCTGCACTTGTTCTTGTTGCCTTCGGCACCGCCTCTTTTGCCCAAACAGTACCACCGGCAGCAGACACTACTATCACCATAAAAGTAAAAGGTGTTACCTGCAATGCCGATCTTAAAACCCTCTCTACCAATGTAAAGGAGTTAAATGGGGTAAGCAATTGCACACCCGGCAAAGCTGGGCCTGTATCCGTATTTAAAATTACTTTTAACCCAGCACTTGTAGGCACCAAAGAAATATTTAAAGCCATCGAAGCCACCGTCGGATGCAGCGACCCTAAAGACAGGCCCTATAAAGTAAAAAGTAAATAATGCTAAGGTTTACACTTTATCTGTTACTGCTGCTGCCGTTTTGCAGTATGGCACAATCCATTTCAGGAAGGGTTACCAATATCAGTAATCAACCGCTGGCAGGTGCATCTGTTGTTTGGCTCAATACCAAAAAAGGTATTACCACAGCCATAAATGGCAGTTTTACCATTACTAAGCCTGCAATAAAAACTAAGTTAATAGCCAGTTATACCGGTTACAACAGCGATACCATTGAGGTGGAAGAAATGACTACCCTACTGTTTGTATTAAAACAAAAAACCAATTTGCAGGAAGTGCTAGTAAGTGCAGAAAAAGAAGGCACTATTATGTCTAACCGAACTGGTATTAAAACAGAAATACTTACTTCTGTGGAGCTAAAAAAATCAGCTTGCTGCGATTTGGCGGGATGTTTCGAAACACAATCCAGCGTACAGCCACAAACTACCAATGTAATTACCAATGCCAAAGAACTTCGGATATTGGGCTTATCCGGCGTGTATAATCAGGTGCTGATTGATGGCTTTCCCATGATTCAGGGGCTCAGCTTTACGTATGGTATCAGCAGTATTCCCGGCACGTTGGTAGATAATATTTACATATCTAAAGGAGCCAACAGTGTACTGCAGGGCTTCGAAAGTATTAGTGGACAAATTAATGTAGAAATTATAAAGCCAAACGCTACCGAAAAACTGTTTGCCAATATTTATGTAAACAGTTTTGCCGAAAAACACCTGAACCTTACCACCAATTTTAAAGTAGGCAAATGGCATAGTTTGCTGGCTTTTCATACGGTACAGCCAGCCAATAAAATAGACAGGGATAAAGATAATTTTCTGGATTTACCGCTGCTCACCAGAAATATGGTACTGAATAAATGGAAGATTGGAAAAGAGAAAGACTGGGGCTGGAGCAGCGAAACAGCATTGCGTTTTTTAAATGAAAAACGTATCGGCGGACAAACATTTTTTGAGCCGGATGTACATAAAGGCAGCAGTACTGTTTATGGCAACACCGTAAACATTAACCAGCCCGAAATATGGGCAAAAACCAGTTACCGCTTTAACGATAGTCACCGTGTAACCCTTTATACATCAGGGTTTCACCAAAAACAGGATTCGTACTTTGGTTCGCTTTCTTATGCCGCAAAACAAACCAACGCATTTGTAAACCTGCAATATGAACTTACAAAAAACGAAAACCACACTTTAAAAACAGGCATCAGTTTTAAGAGCCTGAACCTGCAGGAAACCATTGCTTTTACCGACAACTTTATTAACAGAAATTATGATGGCGAATATCTGCGACAGGAAAAAATACCAGGCGTTTTTGCAGAAAATACCATGTCATTTTTTAAGGGGAAACTCACATGGATAGCTGGCCTAAGGGCAGATCATCACAACCAATTTGGCTGGTATGCCACCCCGAGAACATTATTAAAATACGACCCCACATCCAGGCTTACCATACGTGCCAACATTGGTACGGGCTGGCGTACCGTAAATTTATTCAGCGAAAATATAGGGCTGCTGGCCAGCTCTAGAAATATCGTTTTTGCAGAAGCGTTACTGCCCGAAAAAGCATTAAACATGGGTATAAACATTACCCAAAAATTTGAAAATGACCATATTTCGGGCCATGTGAGCATGGATTATTACCGCACCAATTTCCAGAACCAGATTTTTCCTGATTACGATGCCGACCCAACCAAAGCCATTATTAAAAACTTTACCGGCAAAAGTGTAAGCAATGGTTTTCAAACAGATTTTTTAATTAGGCTATACCAGCGTTACGAGTTTAAAGCAGGGTATAATTTTTTAGACGTGTATAGAAAAATTAACGGGGTTAAAGAAGTATTGCCATTTAACCCAAGGCATAAAGTGCTCACCACATTTAGCTATAAACCGCTAAGCAATGCATTTCATGCCGATGTAAATATCCATTGGTTTGGCAGGCAGCGGTTGCCCAATACCAAAGCAAACCCAGCGCCCTTTCAGCGGCCCGATTATTCGAAAAATTATACTACTGTAAATGCACAGTTTACCTACCTATTTAAATTGCTGGAACTGTATGCAGGCTGCGAAAACATTTTCAACTTTAGGCAGAACCAGCCCATAATTAGCTGGCAAAATCCATTCAGCCCTTACTTCGATATTTCATCGGTATGGGGCCCAACCAGAGGTAGGGAATTGTATATGGGCATACGTTGGAAACTGAAGTAAAATGCTTTTTTTAATAAATAACTGTTGTACAAAAAACCATGTAATAGCTAATACCCAAACAGAGTTGTGAGCAACCTAACTATACAACTAGCAATTACAATTGACCAAAAAACGATGACAGAACAAATCACAAATCATACATCATACATCAAAAATCAACTAACCATTCTTGCCATCGAATCTAGCTGCGACGACACATCGGCTTCGGTTTGTGTGGATGGTAAAATACTGACCAATTTTATAGCCACACAAGCCATTCATGAACAATACGGTGGTGTGGTACCGGAGCTTGCCAGCCGGGCTCACATGCAACATATTTTACCTGTGGTAGATACGGCTTTAAAGCAAGCTGGTATTGGGTTACAGCAAATAGATGCCATTGCATTTACCCAAAGTCCGGGGCTTATTGGCTCTTTGCTGGTAGGCACTTGCTTTGCAAAATCGCTGGCATTGGCACTAGATAAACCGCTGATAGCTGTACACCATATGCAAGCCCATGTACTGGCTAATTTAATAGATGAGCACAAACCTTCTTTTCCGTTTTTGTGCCTTACGGTGAGCGGTGGCCACACACAAATAGTATTGTGCCATTCGCCAACTAACATGAAAATAATAGGCGAAACCCTGGACGATGCAGCAGGCGAAGCCTTTGATAAAAGTGCCAAACTGCTTGGCCTGCCCTACCCCGGCGGGCCATTGATAGATAAGTACGCTAAAGAAGGAAATAAAAACCGGTTTGCCTTTCCCGAACCAAGAATTGAGGGACTTAATTTTAGCTTTAGCGGCTTAAAAACTTCGATTTTGTATTTTTTACAAAACAGTTTAAAACACAATGAACACTTTGTAGCGGAAAATATGGCCGATATATGTGCATCTATTCAACAACGCATTGTGAGCATACTTCTAAACAAACTGGTAATGGCCGCTGAAGATACGGGCATAAAAGAAATTTGTATGGCCGGTGGCGTAAGTGCCAATAGTGGTTTGCGAAACGGCTTTACAGAACTTGGCATAAAAATGGGCTGGAACACATACACTCCAGCCTTTCAATACTGTACAGATAATGCCGGCATGATAGCCATTACCGGTTATTACAAATATTTGGCCGGCGATTTTGCAGAGCTCTCAGTTGGGGCAAGCCCAAGAGCGGTATGGTAATTTATAGTGAATAATGAGGGAATGGATAAAGAGAAAATGGATAATAAAACCAGATGATCATTCATTTTTTTAGAGAAAAAATGTTCAATAATCAATGTTCAACGCATATTGCAAATACAATGGGATGAGAGTATTTGAGAATTGAACATTGAACATTAAAAATTGATTATTGAAAATTTATTAAACCATAACATCCTCTACCCGCCAAATTTTTCTTGCCAGGCAAGCATGCCACCGGCAAGGTTTACTACATTTTTAAAGCCCATAGTTTCTAATATTAATGAGGCTTGCCCGCTGCGGTTGCCGCTGCGGCAGTACATCACTACTTCTTCATCTTTCCAATCGTCTATAGGGTCGGTTTGCATGGTTTGTATTAGGCCCAGTTTGTGGTGGATGCCGCCAATGTTAAATTCGGCACGTTCGTGGTCTTCACGAACATCTACCAGATGTACGGCTTCGCCATTTTCAAGTCGGGCTTTTAGTTCCTGTACAGTTATTTGTGTCATTGCGATTTACGATTTATGAATTATGGTTTGTGATTTACGATTTGTGATTTACGGTTTGTGATTTATGGTTTGTGATTTACGATTTGTGATTTATGGTTTGTGATTTATGGTTTGCGATTTGTGATTTGTAGAGACGTCCACTTATGGCGTCTCCCTCTTGCCGATAAAAATGATAGATGAAAAGTAGGGTTTTAGCATGTAACATATTAGCAATCAGATGAATGGAGTCCCGAAATGCTTCGGGATTTACAACGTTTGCCAATGTCGCCCAATCAGGGAACAAAAGCCGGGGTCAAAAAAAAATACTAACCAATTAACCAATTACTTACAAATCTTCTTCCTTTTTCTCCTTCGGGGCTTCTTTCATTTTTTTACCCAAATAAATATCTATTCCTTGCCCTTCACGAATTTTATTAGTTTGGGTAACGCCATCTCCCAAATCGGTGGTTTTGGAAGGAAACTGCTTATACACAATGGCGTTGGCTGTGTCTTTTACATCGCCATCTATTACCAATGCTCCTATATTTAGGCTCATGCCGCCTAGTATTTCTTTGGCTTCTTTAAAAGTAATTCCGGTAATTACAGGCACTTCAAATTCGTCTTCGCCAAGGCCATTACCCAAAATAAAACTAATGGTGCTGCCCATATATATTTTAGTGCCTGCTTTTATTTGCTGGCCGTTGTACAATTGTTCTAATACAGCATCCCTTGCTATGTCGGGTTTGCGGGTGGTATCGCCCAGTTTTAACCCAAGTTGCTTCATATACATTTCGGCATTGCGAAAAGAAAAACCAACCATATTGGGCATTTCAACAAGTGGCGGATTGGAACGGTTAATGGTTAGGTAAATGGTGCGGCCACTTTTTACCATCATTTCGGCGTCGGGGCTTTGTTTAATAATGGCAAAAGGCGGCAGAGAATCTACATAAAGTGAATCCTGCACTTCTACGCTAAAACCTTTGGCTTCTAAAAGTTTTTTGGCATCGGTTAATAGCTTACTTTTTACGCTCGGCACTTTTTCAAAATCGCCATGATTGGTAATAAAACCAAGCGACCATAAAAAAACCGATATAAGCCCTAATACCAGTAAAATGGCTACCACTAGGTTAATAAGAAAATGGCGACGAGTAATAAATTTAAACACTTTGTATTGAGTTTGTATTTGTAAAAATTTTGTTTGAAAGCTCGAAATAGTTGGGGAGTTTTTAAAGAAAAGCATCCGAAGAATATAATCCTTAAGGCTTATCCAAAGCCAAATATTATAAAGTTTTTACACTTTTATTTGCTAAACAGTGCTCTGCAAATACCATTTTTGGGTTCTGGGTTACACTAATTAAAAATTTTGTAAAGCCACTGCCCAAAAGCATAACCATTTCGCCATAAAGTTATTATTAAGGCTATTATTACTATTGGCAATAAAATCTTAAAGTAGTTTGAATTTAAAAATACCTTTTTAGTCATGTTTATTTTTTTTCATTTACTAATACGCTGATTTAGTATCAATGTGTAGCTAAAACTATTTTAAAATTTTTTTACCTGCTTCCTTTTGTGCTTCACTTCCCTACAAGCTATTAACCACTCTCCACTACCTACTATCTACTATCTATTAACTACATCCTCTTGCCTTACTTAGTTAAAGCAGCCTCTATTAATCCGCTGTAAAATTCTTTTAATGTCCATCCTTTGGCTTTTATCTGCATGGGTACTATGCTGGCAGTACTTTGGCCAGGCACAGTGTTTATTTCCAGCATGTATGGTTGTTCTTTTTCTTGATTGTAAATAAAATCTATCCTAACCACACCACTGCAATTAAAAATTTGGTAAATTTTTTTGGCTGCTTGGCGAACCTGATTTGCAATAGATTCAGTTACTTCGGCGGGTGTTACTTCTTTACTTTTACCTAAATATTTAGCCTCAAAATCGAAGAATTCATTTTCGGCAAATACTTCTGTAAATGGCAACGTTATAATTTCATTATTCATTTTACAAACCCCAATGGTAAACTCCCGGCCTACAATAAATTCTTCTATTAAAATTTGATCATCTTCTTTAAAAGCCTTGTCTAATGCGGCCTGCAGGTCGTATTGCTTATTTACCTTACTCATACCAATAGAGCTGCCGCCATTGTTGGGTTTTACAAAAACGGGGTATGCAAGCTGTGTGCTTACATGGCTTGTATCTATGCTATCGCCTTTAAAATAATGTAGCGACCGGGCTACTGATATGCCGCTAAAAGCAGCTACAGCCACCGTATATCTTTTATTAAAAGTAATGGCCGAAGTAGCGGCATCGCAACTGGTATATGGAATATTGAGCAGGTCGAAATAACCCTGAAGTTTACCATCTTCTCCCGGCGTTCCGTGGATGCCTATCAGCACAGCATCGAAGGCAATTTTTTCGCCGTTGAGGTTTAGGGTAAAATCACTTTTATCCACTGCTATTTCGCTGCCATCTGCCTGTGGGGCAAACCAGCCGTTTCGGCGAATATCTATTTTATGGTAGCTAAACTTATCGGTATCAATATTGGCTTCGATGGTGACAGCACTTTTATAGCTAATTTCTGCCTCGCCGCTGTAGCCGCCAGTTACAAATGCAATGATGGGTTTGTGCATATAGGTTGTATCTATTTTCAATAGGCTGCAAAATAGCAATAACCTTACCAAAGGCAATCTTACTTCGTAAAAAAAATGGGAAAGAAATGCTTTCATCGTCATCGCTAGTCCCAAAAAATGCTGGTTTGCCCGCCTGTACCGCCGAATAACGGTATGGCAATCCCCATAAAAAACTGGGTGGGTTAGTGTTAGAATAAAACCAATCTTTACAAGTTTCGGGTGATGGCCACAGGGATGCAAGAACCCAGCTTAGCAGTAATGCCGCTCTTAGTGCTAATCGGCTTCATTTATCACATCCCTTTTAGTTAAAACGTATCAATTGTGTTCCAAAAAAATCAATTTTGGTTTTTGTACACCGGTGCCGCCAATGCTGCCGGTGAGGAAGATGGTGTAGATCTTTCCAGCGGCTAGCGGTTTTTTAAGGCTGTCGAGTGCAGCAACGGTTCCACTCATTTTCATTTTCAAAAACAGGCTTGTGGTATCTGTTTCTTCAAAACTATTGGGGTAGCTGGCAAAGGCCTTATTGCTGAGCAATGTTTTGCCGGTATCGTTTTGTAAAAAAAGGCCATTGCTATTGGGGATGAGCGAAAAAAAGCGGATGGCACATTTGCCTTCAGTCACTTTTTCGGGTAAAAAATCTTTATTTAAAAACACTTTTCCTTTGTTTAAAGAATCGTAACCAAACCAGGTATAATCCCTGCCCGACTCAATATTGGTGGTGATGGAAAAACTAGGAACAGTACTTGTACCAATATAAAAACCTACTTTATAAGTGCCTGAAGTTGCCGATTTGTTGGGCTTTAATACCCCAAAGCTGTCTCTGCTAATCAGTTCGGTCTCGTTCAGTTTAATACTTATGGGTTCGGCACCAATTATGCCATTTAGAAAAGTGATGCGCCCATTAAAATTGCTATCTGCTTTTTTACAGGAGGCCAATACCAGTAGTACTAAAGCAGAAATGGCCAACAGAAAAGGCTGTAAGTTTTTATTTTTAAATAACATTTGGCCAAAGGTAGCAGATGCCTTTTTTAATGAAGGGTTAATAATAAGATTGTGGGTACTTAAAATCGTCGCTGCTTAAAACATTGTCAATTCGATTAAAAAATTACATGATCCCCTTTAAGTAACAGGCGGCCAAAAAGTTTGAGACAATTTCAAATACACCCATTCGGGGAAATGGTTTCTAAAAATAACTGATTTTCGTTTTACTTTACTCATGTTCCAGCATATCATAGTGCTTATAATCTTTGTTTCAATATCCCTTTTTACAAAGGGGCAGTCGGCCTTGGCAGATTCTATAATTACGGCTAAAAAACTAAAAAACATCGTTTATCAGTTGGCAGATGACAGTCTTAATGGTAGATTTTGGAGTAGTAAAGAATCTTTAATAGCTTCTGAAATAATAGCTGGGAGAATGGAAATGATAGGTTTAAAAAGGATGAGTGGCCTCAATGGTTTTTTTAATGACTTTAATTTTATCACACAAAATGGAACTTTAAAAAAAGTATTAAGGAACGTTATAGGCGTATTGCCGGGCAAAAGCAAAAAAGAGGAACTTATTATTTTCTCAGCTCATTACGATCATATTGGTACCATTGCCATAGACCGAAAACAAAACCAGGTTGCCTATATTTTTAAACCAATTACTGCCGATACTATTTATAACGGTGCAAATGACGATGCCAGTGGTATAGCGGCATTGCTGGCCTTGGCCGAATATTTTACCATTCGCAATCTGCAGGAAAGAACCATTTTATTTATAGCATTTTCAGCAGAAGAAATAGGTATGGTGGGTTCGCAGAAACTACTCGCCGAATTAGAACCTTCGTTAGTAAAAGCTAACATAAACCTCGAAATGTTAGGTAGAAAAGGAGAAAGTGGAAAAAAGCCCTTCATAACTGGTGGAGAGCTTAGCGACATGCAAAGCCTGTTGAACAACTGTCTTAAAAAAACTACTGGTGAAAAACAATATTTTAAGTACGACCCGGTGCCGGAGCAGGGCTTGTTTCGAAGGTCAGACAATATTTCATTTGCTAGAGCGGGCATACCTGCACACACCATTATGCTTAGCACCAGTAAAGACAAATTCTATCATCATGTAGCTGACGAACCAAATACTTTAGATTATAATTTGATGGCTACAATAATAAAAAACATTGCTTTGGCTTCGGAATGTTTGGTTACAGGCGACGCTACCCCTACAAGAATTGATAAGCGTAAAATCAACGCTAAAAAATAAAAACTTCAAGAACTATGGTTACTTGCTGTAATCAAATACCAAGCCACTCAAATCTGGCAAGTATTTTTTGGTTCTTTCTTTTTCGTATTGGTATAAAACTTGCCCCAGGTTTTTCATAAACGGAAAGCCAATGGTGTCGTAATCGTACTTATCATCGTTAAAAATACCATCGCTGTTGCATAGCATGGAGCAGCTTACCATCAACTCGGTTTTGGTTTCAAAATCTACGATATAAGCCACATCAATCAAAAATCCATACGCATCGCCTACCTTATTAAAAATGCGGATGTTCTTATTGGGCCAATCGCCTTTTTCGCTGCCGGCATATAAAAATTTGCAATAGGCTGGCCAGTAATCAGGTGCGGTATAATTGGGGTAATTGCTTTCACCAGGCAGCATGCTCATGTATGTTTGTAGCAAGCTGTAATCAGCTGCTGTAAGATTCAGTTTGGTCTTTTTGGGCTGGCTTGTGGGGAACATAATCCATTGCAGCATTTGCTGTAGGTAAGGCAGCCTTAACCTATTTTTTTTACTAAACTCTAATGGCTCATTTACCAGCGTTTCGCCGTTATAATAATTTTTACCGTAAGCCATATAACCCTTGCCCAGCTTATCGTTTCGCTCTTGGTACAGCATGTCGCTGTGTTGCATGGGCTGTGTAAAAATAATGTTGCCGGCAGTATCTGCAAAACGAATAGGATTGGTATGGCGATTTTCTTCTTGGCTAAGGGAAATACTAAGGCGGTGTAGCAGTTGGGCATCTTTAAAACCGAGGCTATGCAGCCTATCGTTCAGTGGTTTTTGGCCAATAAATTCATACAGGCGGTTGTAGGCATCATTATCGCTAACTAGCAATATTTTCTTAATATACTGTGCCACCGATGGCTTACCTGTGACCGAAGTAGGATCGTTATAAACCACGGATTGATTGCTCCAGGCACTATCGATAAGCATGGTGGTATTGGCATTTACCCCGGGTAATTTCAGGTTGTTCAGTTTTTCTAAAGCCAGTACTGCTGTAGGAAATTTAACCGTACTAGCGGGGTAAAAGTATTGGTCGTTTACATGGTAAAAATGATGTGTAAAATGCGGTGCATTTTTTTCGTCCCGGTCTATTTGCGTAAAAACAATTTGGAGGCGAAATGAATCCTTATTGCTAACAACCGTTCCCAGCTTATCTGCATTTTGAGCAAATAAATCTGTAAGCAGTTTGCTATCAGTTGGATTATTTACCCCAAGTGGCATTTGTAGATATGTATTAGGATTTGTCATTTTTGTAGAAGTGCCACAAGCGGTAAGTAGCATTAGTAAAGCGGTAAAGTTCAGTAAGGGTTTCATTTTTCAAATGTAGGGATTGGGCATTTAGTTGATAGCTTGATTAGTAAATTAATTAGTTGATGGAAGGGATGGTTCTCTGTTATAACTGATTAAAATTAGAACAAAAAGAATTGCATAACGCCTTATGGTTTAGGCCAATAACCATCTTGTATATGCACAATATATAAAGCCATCCATCAACTATTTTATTCATCAACCAATCAACTAATCCCCAATCCCTATTTTCCCCTATTTTTGCGACCCTTCGAAATATGCCATGCCATAGGTATGGGTTTTAATGAAGATTTCTAAAAAGAAAATAGACCCATTATGCAATTGAAAGGTTTGGTGAAGTTTTTCGCCGCAGCCCTAATCCTGTTGAGTTTGTGGCAGTTAAGTCACACATGGTTTGTTCGCAGCTTTGAAAAAGGCCAGCATGAAAAAGCCGAAAAAAATGTAGCTGCTACCATGCAGCCTGCAAAAGCTAAATACCCTAACAACAAGGATTCTCAACTTATTTACCAAACTGCCATAAATCAGGCTGTAACAAATCGCTACAAGCGTTTGATTGATAGCAATGCTACAACGGGAGTTACCTGGTGGGGTACGCCATACAGCGTAGCTAAAGACCGAGAATTAAAACTCGGCCTTGACTTACAAGGTGGAATGAACGTTACGCTTGAAGTAGGTTTGGAAGGTGTTATCCGTTCCAAAGCGGCTTACAGCAAAGACGCTGTTTTTAATGCGGCTTTAGCTCAGGCTGTTACAGAAAAGGCTAATGGAGATGCAAATCTTATTAACTTGTTTGCAAAAGCATATAAGCAAAAAGCACCAAATAGCAAATTAGCCCCCTTGTTTATTACCAATAGCAATAAGGTATTGAATTTTGAAAGTAGCGATGCTGCCGTATTAGAATATTTGCAAAAAGAAGCAAGTGCCGCATTTAAGAATACCAAAAACATTCTGCAAACCCGTATCGATCAGTTTGGTGTGGCATCGCCTACCATTAACCCCGACGAAAGCAAAAGTGTCATCACTATTGAACTTGCCGGAGTTACTGATAAAGAACGTGTTCGTAAATATTTACAGAGCAGTGCCAACCTACAGTTTTTCGAATTGTACAATCTCAACGAAATTTCTAAGCAGTTGCAGGATGTGCAGCCGATTTTGAAAGATTACCTGAAAGGTATTTTTGTAAATGATACTAATTATAATTCACAGGCAGTTATTGATTCTTTCAATAAGCAGATGCAGGATACCAATGTTCAAAAAAATCAGAAGAAAGGTGATAACCCAATGTTTGATTTGTTTCAAGGGTTGGGTCAGCCTTATGCCGATGCAACAGGTAAGCAACGTTTTCCTAGCGAGGTGGCTTATGTAGCTGTAAAGGATACTGCTATATTGGGCGAATATTTCCGCCTTTCGTTTATTGCCGATAAGTTTCCTGCCAACATGCGTTTTGTGTATGGTAATCCAGGAGATGATAAGCTAAAAGCAAAAGGTATCTTAGGTTTATTTGCCCTAAAAATGCCGGATGCAAGTGGTGTTGCCTATTTGGGTGGAAGTGCTATTTCTGATGCCAAAGTGGATTACACACAGGATAATAAAGTGGCTGTAAGCATGAACATGACCAAAGAAGGCGAAAAGAAATGGGCCACCATGACCGAGAAAAACGTTGGTAAACCAATTGCGATTGTTTTGGACGAATATGTAAGAAGTGCCCCTAATGTAAACGAAAAAATTTCCGGTGGTAGTTCTCAAATTTCCGGTGGTTTCGACGATAATATACAAGAAGCTGAAGATTTGAAAGACATTTTAAAAAGTGGTCCGCTGGATGCACCTGCTAAAATAGTTCAGGAACAGGTGGTTGGTGCTACGTTGGGAGAAGATGCAGTAAAAGGTGGTCAGATGTCTTTCATTATTTCCTTTCTCATCATTTTTGTTTTAATGCTTGTTTACTACAACACAAGTGGTTGGGTAGCTAATGCATCGCTGATATTGAACCTTTTATTTACCATTGGTATTTTGGCTTCTATTGGTGCCACCTTAACTGCTGCCGGTATTGCTGCATTGGTACTAACCATTGGTATGGCGGTAGATACTAACGTAATTATTTTTGAGCGTATTAAGGAAGAGCTCACTATGGGCAAGAGCTATCAGGCGGCTGTAAACATCGGTTACCGTCGTTCATTGGCACCGGTTTTAGATAGCCACGTAACCACTTTCCTTACTGCCGCCATCTTGTTTTATTTTGGTTTAGGCCCGGTTCGTGGTTTTGCCACTACGCAAATGATTGGTATCGTACTGAACCTGTTCTGCGGTATCTTGATTAGCCGCCTTATTACCGAATGGTTTACCGATAAGCAAAAGCACCTCAACTATTTTACTGCCATCAGCAAAAAGATATTTGCCCATAGCCAGTTTAAATTTATTGAGTTCCGCAAAGTGGCTTATGGCATTTCTGTTGTGGTGTTACTGGCAGGTGTTGGTGCTATTTTTAATGGCTTCGATCAGGGTGTGGAGTTTAAAGGTGGTCGTAGCTATACCATACAGTTCCCAACCGGTACCAAATTAAATACCACTGAGGTGGCCGATGTTTTAAAACCAGCTTTGGGTGGCGAATTGCCGATTATTAAAACCGTAGGTACCAACTACCAATTAAACATTACCACATCTTTTATGAAAGATGTGAACGCCAAAAACGTGGATAGTCTTGTAGAACGTGCTATTTATGGCGGATTAACCAAGTACATACCAGCCGGTGTTTCTTACGATGAGTTTGATAAAAAATACAAAGTGGGTTCACAAACGGTATTGCCTACCATCAGCGGCGAATTGAAGCGTGGTGCAACTATTGCCACCATTGTATCCATCATTGTAATCTGTCTGTATATCTTCATCCGTTTCCGTGACTGGAGGTATTCTTTGGGAACGATTGTATCGTTGCTTCACGACGTGCTGGTAACATTGGCAGTGTTTAGTTTTGCTCGAAAAATTGTACCGTTCCCGTTAGAGATTGATCAGCACTTTATTGCGGCCATTCTTACCGTAATTGGTTTCTCAATGAACGATACTATTATTGTATTTGACCGTATTCGAGAAAACAGCCACAGTATGGTTGGTGCAGACAGGGGATTGATTATCAACAAATCTATCAACCAAACCCTTAGCCGTACCATAATGACGTCGCTTACAGTGTTCCTTACTCTTCTGGTGTTGTTTATATTCGGTGGCGAAGTAACCCGTGGTTTTGCATTTGCAATGTTAATTGGTGTTATCACTGGTACGTATTCATCCATATTTGTTGCTGCGCCAATATTGGTAGATTTTGGTGGTAAAAAACCTTTGGGCGGCGATATTCATGGTAAAACTGATGCTTATGCAGCGGCTAAAAAGAAAGTATAATTAATAGTATATAGATAACAAAAAAAGTCCTGCCCGTTTTGGAGGCAGGACTTTTTTTATAGCCTTTAGGCAACAGTTCTAATTTAATGCAGTTAAATTCTAAAAGTTACTTAGTAATGGAAAATTTAATTTTCTTTAGTACAGTTTGTTTCTATAATAGTAGAAGCTGGCAAAGCTATTCTGATACTATCAGTGGAGAAATAGAAGATAGCATAAGAAAAGCCTGATAGTGTTCGGGTAACAGGTTTACAATTAAAACATACAACTAAGGCTACCTATTTAATAAGCCTACTTTAACAAAGGCTAAAATGCCTGCCAACATACAAATACGGCTGCGAATATCTTTGATCTTTTGCCCAACGTTTTAGCAGATCTCCCATCTCCCAAACTTACTAACCATACGCTTCATACTTCACTTTTTGGTATTTACAAAGCACCATTTTATATTCCCTTGCAAATTCCTAAAGAAGTAATACATTTGCAACATCGTTACAATAAATTGAACATAGATAGAAAATATAAAACTTTCATTACTGTCATATTATTGGCAGTTTATGCCTTTATTGCCACTCCGGTTCAGCTTTGGCATCAGCATAATTATGAAACAAATACTCTTGTAAAGAAGGCTTCTAAGGAAAAGCAATCAACATTTTTTTCTACATTTTTCCAACAAACAGCCGATTCAAACTGCCAAATTTGTGCTCACCATTACGCAGTTTTTTTTGATGCAGAAGTTGTACGAATTGATGACTCTTTTATCGTTGCGCAATCCGTAAGGTCATATTTTATTTTTTCAATTCCATCATCTCCTTTCCTGCACTTTTCCAACAAAGGGCCACCTGCGCTATCTTAAATTATCTTCCAATAGCTGCTACAATTTGTCGGTTATTGAGTGTTAACAGCAACAGGTGTTGCTGACTTTTTTGCACCAACGTATTTTAT
This sequence comes from Chitinophagaceae bacterium, assembly GCA_043760535.1. Classification (GTDB taxonomy): domain Bacteria; phylum Bacteroidota; class Bacteroidia; order Chitinophagales; family Chitinophagaceae; genus JAZKFT01. Next base: position 427 of record JAYUOV010000063.1, on the reverse strand, counting down.
TTTGAAATTTGTTTTTTTAATAATTATTGCTATTGCAATAGCCAATGTAGCTATTACACAGCCTTGTGCTTACAAGCTTTCCGGGCATGTAGAAGATGCAGATACAAAAGAAAAATTGGTTGCAGCCAGTGCAAGCATTAAGGAAACCGGCAAACAAATTATCACAAACACTAATGGTGATTTTGTATTTTCAGCATTATGTGCAGGGGAATATACATTGATTGTAACCCATGTTAGTTGCGAAACGGTGGAGAGAAAAATAATACTCAAAAAAGATTATCATGTAGATATTTTAATGCCACATACCCGAAGAATGTTAGGCAATGTAGTGGTAGACGCACAAAAAGGGATTGCTAATACCGGGTTTAAAAAAGAATTAAGTGGCAGGGCATTGGAGCAAACAAATGGGCTTTCATTGGCAGAAGCA
>JAYUOV010000062.1:0-6056 GCA_043760535.1 Chitinophagaceae bacterium | reverse complement strand
TTTTGTCGCTATGCCAGTGCGTAGCAAAACACATGACCACATTTTTGTTATGCTTTAGTTGTATGCTGTCGAGCAATGGTTGAAATTGTGTAGTGTCCTAGGGTGTGTCGAACATTATAACACCATTATTGGTTATCAGGCACATTCCATTTGCCGGCACCTGATAGTCCTGCTAAGTATTGTAAGTGGTATAAACATAAAAGGCCCCCATTTGGTCCCAGCATACAAGAAAGCATATTTGGTTCAAGCGTCCGCTTGAACCTAAAATGATGCAGCGCCTACTGCAGTAACTACCATTTAATCCAAAGTCGCCAACTATAGTAAACCATTGTTTTTTTCATAACCATTAGCACTACTATAAATCCAATTTTCAGGAGCATTTACAAAACCAGAGACAACGGGGTTCATGTGTACATACTGTAATATTTCTAAAAATTTGTCTCGACCCATAATTTCTATGGGCATATTGTTTTGCTGCCAAAACTGCCAATCATTATTATTTACGTTCTTTTTACCAGCTCTTTCCATCATCCAGTTCATCCATTCCTTTCTACTTTCTTGTGGGTGATTGATGATAGCCTCACGAAGTTTAGTTGACGTGAAACTTTTCATATCTCTAACGATATCTCCCAACTTATTCCTATTGCTACAAATTATCATGTGTATATGGCTTGGCATAATGCACCAGCCAAATACTTCCAGCCCTTTCTCTTTCTGGCAAAATTTCTAACTATCCAATAATATATCCCTGTAATCGTTTCGTGTAAAAACGTCAATCTAATTTACCGTTGCAAAACTGACAAAGCACATCTTGTTGCTGTCCTAAAATTTGTATTTACGGATCATAGCATTAAGATAGAAAGCTCACACATACCTGCAGCTGACGCTGCCATTATTATGGATCCAAGCGAACGCTTGAACCAGAAAACCGTGCAGCTTTCGGATAGCTTTACTCACTTATAACCGCGGACCAAACGGGGGATTAATACTTGTAATACCCAGCTAAATGCAGTTTCCATCTCTTTTACTTTCATACCACAAAATAGAAATTATAACAACTTCACTAATTTTGACGAACAACCAAAAATTCCATAACTCCAAAATTAATTTTTTCAGGCTTTAATTAGCACATCACAACTCCTCAATCTTCATTTCTACATTGGTGATGAACTTGCCATATGTTGTAATAACCTCACCACCACCAAATGCTGTGATTATTGAACGGGCTATCGCCTGGGACCGGTTAATTTTAATAAACTTGTTTTTATAATTAGCAGGAAGCATATTGCTTAAAATTTGCTGTAACGAACTCCGTAACAATACACCTGCTGTGTTGGCTGTTGTTCTGATTTTTACATAGTTTTTTATGGCTTCCATGTGGTACACATCTGCCCATAAAATTTTTATCATTTTTTGGCCCACCTTTATAAAAAAATAATCCGGTTCCGCTTCCGGTTCCGATGAATGGGTTGCCGGGTGAAGTGTTTTAAAATTTTCAATCGCTATCTGAACGGCTGCATAAACGTTAGCTGCATTAATGGGTTTTACCAAATAGGCAGATGGTTTTAAGGCGGCGGCTTTTTTTACGGTAACTGCATCGCTAAAAGCAGTAAGAAATATAAATGGACAATTTTTGGTTTGATTAAGTTGCTCTGCTAGTTGCAACCCGCTGCATTCATTGGTGCCTTTGCCAAGATCTATATCGGTAAGCAACAGGTCATAATTAGTTTCTTGTATGGCCAGTTTAGCTGTTTCGTAAGTATAGCAGACAGCACTTATTTCGTATCCAAAATCCTCCAGCATCATTTTTATGGTTTCGGCTATCAGGGCTTCGTCTTCTACTATCAGTACTTGTATGGGGTTATCGTTCGGCATAAGGTATGGTAAGGGTGTAGTTAAAATAATTGTTTTTATTACGATCTAATACGGCTTCCATCTGGCTGCATAGTAAGGTAATAATATTAAGGCCCAGCCCGGGTTTGCCAGCTTCGGATGCTTCTATGGGCTTGCCGGAATCGTGGTAGCTGATGGTGATATGGGTATCGTTTTTTTTAATAGATAAAAACAACTCTAACATCGAATTACTGGGGTAAGCATACTTTACTGAGTTGGTAATCCATTCGTTTAAAATAAGACCCAGCGGAAAGCTGATTGCTGTTTGTAAAGGGATGCTTTCTATCTCCAGATGGGTGATAACGTTGCCGCCCTGGCCCACAAGACTGGTAACAGACTGTACCATTTGTGTTACATATTTTTTAAGATCGGTTACGGCTTCGTTCTCCATTAGCTGTCGGTGCAGGTTGGCAATGCTTTCTATCCGCAGCCGTATATCCTGCAGGTTATCTTTCGCTTCGTCTGTGCTGGTGTTACGTTCCTGCATGTACACGAGGCTCAGTATCATTTGCAGGTTATTCTTTACCCGGTGGTGCAGTTCTTTATGCAGCAATTCGTTTTGTAAATTTTTTTCGCCCAACGCTGCATTTGCGGTAGTCAATTCTTTACCCTTTTTGGCAATCTCATCTTTTCGTTTTTTAAGAAACACCAATAACGAAGTAATTACAATGAGCGACACTCCTAAAACACCCAGAAATATCTTGCTGGTACGATGCATTTCTGCCTCTGTTTTTATCTGCTTCTCCAGGGCCTCTGTTTGTAACTGGTCTATTTGTTTTTGAAAAATCATAACGCCCTGTGGGTCGTTTAATTTATTGCTGGCTTCTAAAAAATATAAACGATACCGTGCGGCTTTTTCTTTATTGTAAGCTGTGGTAAAAAGGTTGTGCAGCTTTTCAGCATAGAAGGCACTATCCGAAAGGTTTTTGTTATTGTCAAACACCTGTTCCATCGAATCGAGGTAAGGAGACTTCATTTTTTTATCTCCATAAATATCTATTTCGCAGCGGGTCAGGTAGTACAGATCCAGATACATGTGGGTCTCAGGCATGTTTTTTATCCAGCTTCTTTTGGCCAGGCTATCCAATATTTTTTTGGCCAGTTCGTAATTTTTTACAGTTGCACTAATGGTGGCTAGCAACGTCAGGTTTTGCTGCTCGGCTTTAAAACTGTCTGATAAAGGCTTTATTTCGGTGAAGAGTTCTGTGAGTACTCTTACGGCGTTACTGCTATCGTTATTTTTTTCGTAGGCGTGGGCTAATAGTTGTTTTAGATAGAGGTAGCGGTTATATTTTTCTGGTATGGCACGGTATAATTTGCTGGCGGTGTCAAAATATTCAATGGTTTTTAGCGGTTCTTTATTCCAGGCATCGTATGCCCTGGCTTTGGCAAACAATGATGCTGCCATTAGTAAGGTATCGCCTGTTTGTTGGGCTATTTGCCAGGCACTGTCGTACAATGCCAGGCTGCTGGCAAAAGCCTGTAAGCCGCTTCGGGTGGCGTAAATGGTGTTGCCATTTACGATGTATTTAAATACTTCTAGTGAATCACTGGTGTATTGTTCCGCAGCGCTTTTTTTAACGGTGGGTGTACAGGCTAAAAAAGTTACCATGCAGGAGAACAGGATGAAAATGCCTATGCGCAAAGGATTAATTTTTTTTTGCAAATATAACAAGCAACGGTTGCGTTGATTTTTATTCAACCTCAAATAATGGCGTTTCAGGCTCAAAAACTACTGCCATATTTAGCCCAATTGTAAAACAAAACCGTCTTCAACCTCAAAAAACCGCCTCCCAACCTCAAACTGCTCTAAATGTTTGGTACTGCATGGGTTGAGGCGCAGTTTTACCTCCTAAAACACAAACAATGAAAAGAAGAATTTTACTAATGGCCGTATTGATAAGCGGCATAACAATGGTCAAAGCACAATCAAACCTTGGCGTGGGCACACCTACACCCGATGCAAGTGCCAAGCTGGATGTAAGCAGTACTACACAGGGTATGCTGGTACCAAGGATGACGAAGGCACAACGGGATGTTATTAATTCGGTAGCTGGCGTAAGCACCCCTGCCACTGGGTTAATGATTTACCAAACGGACAATACACCAGGTTTTTATTTTTATAATGGTACGGCATGGACAAGTTTAAGCGGTGGCGGTACTGTAGGTGGTGCACAATTAGTATTTGAAGCGCAGCAACTTACCGGTGGACAAACTATTAATGTTGGTACTAATGCTACCGACGGCACAGGTACTATCGCCTTTAAAGATGTGATAGTGAGGACGGTTGGTACTTATGCTTTTGATTCAGTTTATACGGTGGGGCAGTCTGGCTTTTACAATATTACTGCACATGTGGTTGCTACTGCTCCTAGTAATGGCAGTCAAAATGGCCCCAATTTAGCCCCATATATAGAAATTAAAGATCCAGCTTTAGCAAAAGTTAGAAGATATTATGGCACTTCTATATCCTCCAGCGGCATATCCCCTTCATTAGGTGGTGCCGCAAGGTCTAGGGGTGAGGTAACTGCGTGGGTTAATTTGGAAGCAGGAGATACAGTGCGAATAAGAGTAAATAATTTATCACAAAGTTTTAACGGACCGATTTCTACTAGTGGTAGTACCCGATGGACAATTGTAAAGTTTTAAAACGGTGTTTTGGTAATGCAGTGCATTCCGTACCAATGGGAGGACACCGCAGCGGCTTTAAAGTTTCAACCATTTACCGTGAAACCCCGTCCCAGGCGGGTGCATTTAAAATTGTCGCTCATCAAAACTTTGTAAATACAAATGAAAGACTACTGAGAGGCACCCCTTTAGGGGACAGGGGGCAAAAAAGGTTGCGACAATTTTAAATGCACCCCCCCAGGCTATACCCGTAATCATCAAACTACTAGGTATAATATTTTTTGGTTGATCCATTTTGTTAGTGGAAGCAGCTAAATTCTATACGGTCGTTTACGAGTTAGGGTTCCACAGTAAGTGGTTCATAGTTAATTGTGGTTGCTTTAAAAACCCCGTCAGCTCAGATTAACTCCGAAGTATTTTCTTGCCAATTTTTTAAAATCATTCCATGAAAAAAATCATAGCACTTTTACCATTATCAGCTATTTGTTTTGTGGCAACTGCCCAAAACGAGCTGGTAAACAATGGCAGCGTTTTGCAAATAAACACAGGCTGCATAATACAGGTAAATGGCAACCTTACCAACAAGGCCGGCAGCACACTTACCAACAATGGCAGCGTTAGCGTAAATGGTAATATTACCAATGACGAGGTAATGACGACACCTAATACCGGAACCTTAGAATTTAAAGGAACCGTTACGCAGTCATTAAATGGTGCAGCCACTTTTTTTGCTAAACATATACTGTTAAATAATACGTCAGGGGTTACACTAAACACGCCATTAAAAGTAGATGGCATGGCTACTTTTAACAATGGAATTATGGTGGGTGTAAACAATGCAACACCATTAATTTTTACTCAAAACGGAACCGTAGCCGGTACCTCCGATGCCAGCCATATAAATGGTTTTGTAGTAAAAGAAGGCACAGGCATATTTACCTACCCCACAGGCGATGGCACCAAATACCAAAAAGTGTATGTAAACCTTACTGCCAACAGTGCCGGTATGCGGGTAAAATATTTTGGCGCAGATGCAGGCGCAGCCCCCTTTACCACCGCCGGTAGTGAAAGCACATCATTAGGCGGGTATAACAACAAAGAGTATTGGGATGTTACGCCTATTGGCACCGCTACCGGAGCTGTTACCATTTTTTGGGATGGGTACAAAGATGCATTTGGCAACTATAAAAGCAGCCGCAGGGTGGCCCATAAAACAGGTGGCGCCTGGGTGAACGAAGGCAGCAATGCATCGGTAGGTAACGAATTTGCCGGAAACCTGACCAGTAACAATATCAGCACATGGAGCCCGTTCACCTTGGGTAGTACAGCGGTTATTTTACCGCTCAACCTGTTACAATTTACCGGTACCAAACAGGCAGATTATACCCACCTTACCTGGGCTACCGCCAACGAACAAAACACCAAACATTTTGAGTTGGAAAGCAGCACCGATGGCCGCAGCTTTACCAAAATAGCTACCGTAAATGCAGGCGGAACTGGTAACCATAACTATAATTACAACGATAAAACGGTGT
>JAYUOV010000061.1:0-2178 GCA_043760535.1 Chitinophagaceae bacterium | reverse complement strand
ACAGGCCAAGAAAACGACATAACTTTGAAACACCCAATCAAGTATTTAATAAATTATTCATGAATGAAAAAGTTGCATTTATGAGTTGAATCCTGCTTAGATTTAAAAGTAGGATTAAAATAAAGTGATAATTTTTGGTAAACGGGTATGAACAGGGTTTAGGTAAGCCCCATTTAGATAAAACTGGTAAATGGGTAACACTGGCTGAAAGCAGCACTTTTTATGGTTAAAACATCTGCATAGACCCATAGTAATGGCAGCGATTGTAGGTTTTTGTGTTAGTTGTTTATAGGGTAAATTAAGTAACTAATAGTAACCTGCTTTGCGGCCGTTGCAAAAGGGAAAACTGTTTAAAATTGAAACCGCGTTTATTCATCTCGCTTTTTTTCAAGACTTTCTTTGGTTGCCTCTGGATCATTTTTAATTTCAATCTTGATAAAATAATTATCACTAATAGCAAATTCTTCCAGCCTTATATATACACCATCCGAATATGTAGCATTTTTACTTAACCAGTAAGTTACTTTACCCAATACCGTTGTTTTTTCAATTTTTTCAAATTTAACTAACGCTTTTTCTATATAGCTTTTGTACAGTTTTTCTTTTACATCAAACTCTGGTTTTTGGTGACTGCAATTGTCGTAGTAATATGGTTTTGTACTACCAATTAGTAGGTTTTCGTTTCTATTTTCAGCTTGTAAAAAGGGTAGCCAAGTAGGTGGGAAACTTACATTCGGTTTTGAAGCCTTTTCGAACCAGGTATTATTTTGTTCTAGTATGGTCTGCAAGTCGTTTATTTTTTCACTATCATTTTTATCTGTCTCTTTAGTAAAACTTTCTATTTTTATATTATCAAAGATTATTTTCTGTTTATCGGTAGCCAAAATGCCAATGCTGTTGATGTTAATTTTTGCATCCTTTATAAAAAAAAGCCATTGTCCATTTATTAAAAAATGAAATTGGTTTCTTTTTTTAACCACCGTTAAAATATTGGTAGCATTATTAATATTAATTGCTTTATTAGGTGTCCAATCTACATACTTCGATTGTTTGCTATCTTTTGTTACATACAATCTATAATAGCCAGTATCGGATATTAAAAAACAGTAGCCATTATATTTATTATCAGGTAATTTTTCGCCAAGCAGCAATCCAAAACCAGTTAAATTTTTCCCGGCCACATGTGTAAAAGATGCACTAATACGCACTTCTTCATCGGTATTAATGTTTATTTTTTTGTTGGTAATACTATTAAGTGCTACTGCAAATCCAAGCTGTTTATTATCCAGCACTAAAGCCCCATTTACCACAGATGCGGTGGCACTATCTTCTTTAATATCGCTAAACAAAGCCCATTTGGCCTTGTTGTTTTTAAAATTTTCTGCAAACAAGTTTTTTTGAGCATTGGTTACATTGTTTGCCAAAACAAACCCCATCAGTACAAATATTATTTTCATGTTTTATTTATTTATTAGTAATTAATTTTCATCGTTCTTAACTGCCCATTATGCTTCTTTATGCATGTAAAAACTAAATTGATTTTAAAATCTAAGTTTTTATAGAAAGTGGTTACTGCATTTGCGTTAGCAGCTATTTATTGATTTTAACAAAAATAGGATAATGCAGTTAAGCCTGCATACCGTGTTGAGGGTATTTACACGCCACATGTATTCAATAATTGTAATTATTCAGTTAGCCTTTCACCTATCACTAATTCTAATGCTTATAAAATTTGGCTATGCTCCAAATACAACCGAAACCAGGACTTTTTTGGTTACAAATAAACAAGGAAATCATTTTTTATTGAGGTGGAGTAAGGTTTGTTGGGATAGGAATCATGGCACTATGGTTTGATTCCTAATAATTTTAGCTTTATAGTACTAAACTTTACCTGTGTTAATGATCCCTATCAAAATTTGGTCTTCCCATTAGCATCCCCCCACGCCGCCGTTGTGTTATCATCAACGGCTCCACATACCCAAACAAAACCATACAAAATTTCACCAATGCCAATTTGTAGGAAAGCCAAAATCATCAACACCCTTTTCGTAAAAGCTGGTTAAAGAATTTGGGTGTTTTATTGTAACACAATTAAGACTGCTTTTACTAGCAAATACATTACTTAAAATACTGCTCAAAGGCTTTAGCTTCAATTCTTCTTATCTCAAAGAAAACCTG
>JAYUOV010000060.1:0-6097 GCA_043760535.1 Chitinophagaceae bacterium | reverse complement strand
ACAACTTTAAGGCCATGATTTACTTCCTCACAAATAACTTTCAATATGACTTCCACTAATTTTGACGAAGAACCATAAAAAATCCCGAAGTAAACACTTCGGGATTTTTTATTTGATACCCGATCAGATAGAGTATCAAACAAATGAGACCAATTGGTACCCTAACTATTAACACCAATTACCGCCTCTACCGCTACGAATGAATATATTCCTGCAACTGACTAATAGTTTCCTTTTGCTGATGGATGATGGCACCCACCACATCACTCATAGAAATAACGCCTACTAGTTTTTCGCCATCAAATACGGGCATGTAGCGGATGTGTTTTTCGCTCATTAAAGCCATACAATGTTCTATACTGTCACTGGGTTTCAGGTGTGGTAAGTCGCTGCCCATAATTTCACCCACTTTTGTATCGCTACTGGTTTTGCCCATCAAAATTACCTTTCTGGCATAATCCCTTTCGGTAATAATGCCCCGGTATTCACCGTTTTTCAGTATTAGTAAAGAGCCGATATTTTTCTCAGCCATTAATTTCAGGGCTTCGATAACGGGCGTTTCGGGTTCGGCACTACAAACAGAAAGACTTTTTTGGCGTAGAATGCTGGCTACATTATTCATCGTTAAATATTTTGTATTTAAAAATAGCTTTTTTGCAAACAAAACCAAATTAAGATTGGGTTTTGGTAACACCCATTTTTATCTTGATAAAAAATATTTTTTAAATTCTTCCAATTCCTTTTTCTCAATTTCAAGGTATTTACTAAACAATTTATCGCCTACTTGTGAACGCAAGGCCGAAATGCCTACATCTACCAATCGGATACCATTATTGCCTAGCAAAATATTATCAAATGGCTGACCTGTAATTTCAGAAGGCCGCCTGATGTCACGGTGTACAAAGCCAATTTGATGTAACTGTTCCATTTCATTTAAAAAAACATCTACCCAAAATTCTCTTTTTTCTACTTCGTAAGCCCTGTAGTCTATTGGGTAAATGCGTTCCATTACCAACATTTCTGCCTGAAGGTTTTCGTCATAATCAAGCCTGATAAACGTACATACAAGGCCATTAATGTCATTTGCAAATTTTAGTTTTTCGGCTTCCGATCCAATATCGCTGCGGGTATCGCCTACAAAAAGTTTAGCCACTTCGGTTTCGGTAAGGGCTATTACTTTGTTATTGGCTCCGTAAGAAAGTAAGCGAGGGTATTTCATTTATAAACAGGTTTTTTAGAGTTATACTATTTGCTCCTTCCTATCCGGTACATCACATAACCCATAAAAGCAAAGAAGCCTACACCAAGAAGAAAGTAACCGTTTTCCGACAATAGCCCGGTAAGCGAATGTTCTGCATTTACTTTACCAAGTGCGTCTGCAGTGCTATCAAAGCCAGCCATGATGGCAAAAATTACGCCTGCCACTGCACCACCAGCCACCAGCCCGGTTGCAAACAGGTTACCTTTCCCAAGTTCTTCCTCCTCGGCTGTAAGGGTTTTGTCTTTCTTTTTGTCAACTAATCCACGAATAGCACCACCAATAGCTATTGGCAAAGTGGTAGCCAATGGCAGGTAAGCACCTACAGCAAAACTTAGCGATTTTACACCGCATAGTTCCATTACAATGGAAAGGGCTACGCCTACTAAAACAAACTGCCAGTCCAGATTAAAAGATAAAATCCCTTTTGCCAATGTAGCCATTAATGTACCCTGTGGTGCAGGATAGGCTGTACTGCCAATAGCATGTAACATGCTTGGGTCTTTAGCCAACATAGCTGCCGTTGGGTGGTCGAGAAATTTTACGGTAAGACCAATAACAATAGATGAAACAATAGCACCGATAAACAATGCCATCTGCTGATATTTAGGGGTAGCACCCACAATATATCCGCTCTTTAAATCCTGCGAAGTGGCACCGGCGTTAGCTGCTGCAATACATATCATACCACCCACAACCAGTGCCATAGGCTCGTACACTTTTCCGCTCCAGCCTACTGCAATAAAGATGAGGCATGTACCCATAAGTGTGGCAATCGTCATACCACTAATAGGATTGTTAGACGAGCCAATAAGACCCACAATACGTGATGAAACAGTAACAAAGAAAGCACCGAAGATGACTACCAGAACACCGATCAGCAATTTTTGCCCAATGCTGTTACCGGGAATCTGCGGTAGAAAAGCCATGAGTGCTATAAGGGCAATACTTCCGAATAATACCACTTTTAGGTTTAGGTCTTTGTCGGTTCTTTTTATCTCAGTATTGTCGCCTTTTGTTTTAATAGAACCAAGGCTACCTTTAAAAGAAGAGATAATAGTAGGTATGGTTTTTAAGAGGGTGATAAACCCTCCTGCTGCCACGGCACCTGCACCTATCTGCCTTACGTATGCATAATAAATGGCGGCGGAATAATCGGTGAATGTATGCGTTATAGGGTCCCACCCACCTTTGCCGCCAGCATTTAAAACATCCGCCAGATAGCCCAGTTTTACTTGTTGCATAGCTATAACATCGGCTGGTACAAGTGAGGCCAGTAAAGGGATAGCGGCCAGCCAGGCAAATACGCCACCTGCTACTAGTACGCCTGAAATTTTTGGCCCGATGATATAGCCCACACCAAGATATTCCGGCGTAATCTCCCCGGCTACTTTAGCCGACGGGAAAAATTTGTTGGCCTGTTTGGTCATCCAGAAAGGTGCTTCAGCTATCAGGTGAAAAACCTTTTGAAGCAGCGCATATACAAATGCAAAACCCAGCCCCCAAAAAGCGGTTTTGGCAAAATCGCCACCTTTTTCTCCGGCTATTAACACATCGGCACAGGCAGTGCCTTCGGGGTAAGGTAGTGTGGCATGCTCTTTTACTATCAGAGCTTTCCGCAGCGGTATCATCATCAGCGTACCGAGTATGCCGCCAAAAATAGCCAGCGTTAATATGGTGATGTAGTTAAAAAATTGTTCGCCGCCCCCATCGCTTAAAAACAAGAAGCCAGGTAGTGTAAATACCACACCCGCAGCAATACTTTCGCCGGCACTACCTGTGGTTTGTATAATGTTGTTTTCTAAAATAGTTGTTTTAAAAAGCTTTCGCCCAAGCGTAATAGCTATTACCGCAATAGGGATAGACGCACTAACGGTAAGACCAGCCTTTAGTGCCAAATACACAGTGGCTGCACCAAAAATGATACCGAATAAACTACCCAGTAAAATTGCTTTCAGGGTGAATTCCTTCATCTTTGTTTCGGGTGCCACAAAAGGCTGAAATGTTTTTTGTTCGTTCATGGGTTGTTGGTTTTACCGATAAATTTAGTTGTTTTGATTCTCTAAAATAATTTCATGCTGCTATATCTCTTTCTAAAAAATATGCTACGCCTGTCTATGCAGTTTTTTTACAGGCGGGTTACCTATACCAATCGAAAAGGACTGAACCTGAAAGGGCCAATGCTGATAGCGGCCAATCATCCCAATTCTTTTATAGATGCCTTGTATTTTGGTGCCTGCAATAACAAGGGCGTACATGTAATTACCCGTGGCGATGTTTTTGAAAAACCATCAATGGGCAAAATGCTCCGGTCGTTTAAGCTAATACCCATTTTTAGAATTAGAGATGGAAAAGAAAAACTTGCCAATAATGATGAAACCGCCGAAGCGGTAATAGAAGTGCTGCGTAAGGGTGGTATCGTAATGATTTTTGTAGAAGGCTTTTGCGAACACCAAACCACGTTACAACTACCACTTAAAAAAGGAGCAGCCCGCATGATAGCCGAAAGCTGGAAGCAGGGCATTGATGTAAAAGTGCAGCCGCTGTGGATTCGTTACGATTCGTTTAAAGACTTTGGCAAAATACTCGACCATAATTTTGGCCAGCCATTTGGTAAAGAATTGGTGGCCGGCCTGCCAGGCGAAGCGGCACAAGTATTGAAAATAAATAAGCTCACCGAAAAGCAATTACAGGAACAAGCTGCCATACCAAGTGCTTATAAACCGCTACCTTCTTGGTTACGTACCATGCTATGGCCTTTTGCTATAATTAGCAAAATAGTACACTACCCTTTTTATAGACCCATACAAAATTTTGTGACCAAAAAAACGGCAGGTACTACGCACTATGATAGTGTAATGATTGCCTTTCTTACACTAGGTTATCCGCTTTATCTGTTCTTAATTATGGGTATCTTGTTTATTATCTTCCATAGCTGGCTGGTGTGGTTGGTAGTGGTTGTTTTTCCTTTATTGGCAAGGTTCTATTTGTATTGGAAGAAATGATATTTGGGGAGTAATATAATTACAGAACTCCTTACCCAGTGAACTGAAACCGCCAGTTATCCGCAGTCTAAAAAGCACAATAGTAGCAGCCTCATCCGGCCTTTGGCCACCTTCTCCTACAGAGAAGGGAAGCGGAATAAGGGTATTTTGTTGAACGGAGTCCAGTAATGCTACGGGATTAAAAACGTTCGCCAATGTCGCTCAATCAGGGCTCGGCTTTCGCTTGGGTTCCACCGAAATAATCCACCGATATTCATCGGGGCAGGCGGGGCAGGCAAAAAAGGAAAAACTACGTTATCAAAACTGCGAGGTGTAAAGAGTTCTGAATGAATCAGCGAACTTATTTTTTCAAATAAAGCACAAGTAACTTTCAAACTTATCGAAGCCCCTTTTCCTTCATTACTTTATTGAGCCATTTAAGCATGGCAAAACACATAATGGCGGCAGCTAAAAGCAGGCTGAAATTTACCCAGAAATAATTGGATTTGTCTTCGTACTTATCCCAAAGGCTGGCCAATACACCGCTGAGTTTATTGCCGATAGAGGTGGATAAAAACCAGCAGCCCATCATGAGTGATGTGATACGGACCGGGCTAAGCTTGCTTACCAGCGACAGACCCATTGGGCTTAAAAAAAGTTCGCCGATGGTAATAACACCATAGCTGCCTATCAGCCACCAAATACTGGCTTTTTCGCTGCCATTGCTATTAACTTTTACAGCAGCTACCATTACTAATACCGCAAGTGCAGATATTAAAAGCCCCCAGGCTATTTTAGTGGTGGTAGAAGGTTCTTTATTCCGCCTTCTGAGAAACGCGAAAAATGCTATCACCAATGGCGTAAGCGCTATTACCCAGCCGGGGTTTATAGATTGGCTCAGGTTGGTATTCCACACATTTACGGTACCGCCTTCGGTTTGCATTTTTAATTCGGTTTCGTTGCGGAAGTAGAGTGGGTAATCGTACACCATTACTGCTTTACCGTCTTTTTTCTGTAGCCGGAACTGCTCATCGTATAAGGCCACAGAATCTTTTTTGTAGGTAAGTGTTTGTGCCAGTTTTACTTTTTCAAAAACCGTTTCGGCCACGCCGGTAACAGAACGATCGGTGTAGCGGTCTGCCCAAGTGGTAAGCGCCGATCCATTTTGCTTAAACACGGCCCAGAATAAAATAACCACGGCAAATATGGCCAGCAATGCAGCGATAGGCCGCTTTTCTTCTGCGGCTGCTTTAGCATACAAAGTGGAATAAAAATAAATGACCGGGATACATGCAAAAATGAAAGCATCTGTGGAATCGGAACCGAAAATAGCACCTGGAAGTACCCAGCCAATAATACCTGCAATAACCGATGGTACTATAATGAGCAAAGTAATTTTTAACATACTCATATCGCCGGGCTGTGTGCCTTTTTTTACATCGGCAGCCTTATAGTGTTTGGTGCCAATTAAAAAAATAATAACGCCAATAAACATACCAATACCGGCAGCTATAAAGGCGTAGCCCCAGCCAAGTGTGTTGTATAATACTGCTCCAAAAAAGTTGCAGATAAAAGCCCCTACATTGATGCCCATGTAAAAAATATTGTAGCCCTCATCTTTACGATCTACGTATTGCGGAGTAGAATAAACATTGCCCAAAAGGGTAGAAATATTGGGTTTGAAAAAGCCATTGCCCACAATTACCAATACCATTGAAACATAAAGCATAGTCAGGTTGTGGATGCTCATCATACAGTAACCAATACCCATCATTATGCCGCCGATAATGATGGATTTCCGGTAGCCCAAGTACCTGTCGGCCAGCAAGCCGCCGAGGAAAGGGGTAAAGAAAAC
>JAYUOV010000059.1:0-18596 GCA_043760535.1 Chitinophagaceae bacterium | reverse complement strand
CAAAAACAGAATAACCACCTTCGAAACCTACTGCTACACTGTTACCTAAAGCACTCACCTTTTGGTAAATAAGCGACCCGAGAAAACCTAGCGGCATTGTGTAGTTATTAAATTTTTTGTTTTGCGGGTTAAAGGAAAATATGCCTGCATTACCTCTACCCCAAATAAAACCGTTTGTTGAGATATCAATATCATACACATAGGTGCTTTTCAATCCATTGATGCTATTATAATTGGTAAATATTTGTTTTTTAGTATCGTAACAAGTAATACCAGCCATGGTACTCACCCAAATATTTTGGCCTTCGGGCAATAGTGCAGAACATCGGTTTAATGTTTCGTAAGAGCCTGTAAATGGCTGCCGGTGTGGGGTAAAAGTTTTATCAATCTTATTAAAACTAAATAGACCATACTTAATAGATGTGAGCCAGATAAGGCTGCCAGTACCACAAAAAACGCCTGAACATCTGAATGCCTGTGAAAAAGAAGAGTTCTCAACTTCGGTTCCTTTAAAAGTGCAATTGTATGCTACCTGTTTGTTTGTTTTGGTATCTAAATAAATGAGTCCATTTTCAGTACCAATCCACAAGTTCCCCAGCATATCTTCATCCATACTAAATGCCTGTACTAGAAGCCGGTACGAATGTAATGCCACACCAGCTGATGAAAATAAATCCACCATAGAATCGGCAAGCACATAAAGGTTTCCAGATTTTGCTGCAAGCATATTTATGTAATGTCTTCCTGGCTTATGGCCGGGTGTTGTTGTAACAGTATGTATTTCTTTTATTACTTTTTTCGCCGCATCATCATATAAAAGTATGCCGCCGTAGGGATGACCAATAGTTATCCAATACTGATTATTTTTTTCAGCAACAGGAATAATATTTTTAACCAATGGAAAATTATTGCCAATGTTAACATGTGGAATTACCGTTGTAAAGAAATCCTGTTCGGTAATATTAAGTTTACAAAGTCCATAATCCGTTCCCACCCAAAATATTTTGCCATCAAAATATAGACTATAAAAAATGCCTGCCGGAAGATTATCGGGATTAGTACTTTCGTTATCCCACCGATAAGTAAACTTTTTTTCTATTTTATCAAACAAGAGAAAGTTCTTATCGTAGGTTCCGCACAGTAATTTTTTTTCTCCTGTTAAGGGTTTAAAATTATTGATACACATAATCTGTTCAAACTTTTTACCAGTAAGTAGTGCACCGCCGATTGTGTACAACTGCGTTTGCTGATAATCTTTTATCAACAATAAACCGACACTTGTGGCTGCCCAAATACCTTCTTCATCCATATAAAATGACATTATATGTTCGTTATGGGGCAAACTGACAAAACTCAGTTGCTTAGTTGTATTTGCTTTTGTATTGTATAAAAAAATACCAAAGCCCCTAGTTCCTATTAGAATATTACCATCTTTATCACAAATAACAGCTTGTGGATCTGGTATTCTATCGAGGCTGGTTTTTTGGAATTTTTTGGTTAGAATATTTACCTTCTTAAGCCCGTTTTCAGATGCTATCCATATTGTTTTATCAGGGCCTGTGCATAATGGTGCTTTGTATATTAGCTGTATTTCCGTGCTGGTATTTATGTACCGAAACCGATCGAATTTCTCGTCGTAATAGCAAAGCCCACCTTCGGTGGATGCCCACAAGGTTTTATTATCGTCTATAATTAAATCTGTTACCCAAATACTCCTTAAGCTTGTTGTATCTGCAGGCAGATGGGTATAATTTTTAAACCGCAGCCCATCGAATCGGCTAATTCCATTATGTGTAGCTATCCATAAAAACCCTCTTTTATCCTTTACCATTTTTAGAATAGTATTATCTGCGAGCCCATCTTTAGTGGTGTAGGTTTTAAATTTAAAATGGTTAAGCAGTGAAAGCTGAGCGATGGCATTGGTAAAAAAAATAAGCATACCAGCCATGGCCAGTATGCTTACTATAAATTTTTTAATCCTCAATTTTTTATACTTCATTGGGCATTGAAAGTACAAGGGGAATTTTACTATATACTCATTCATTACTGCATAATACGAATTACCCGTGCACCATTGTAACTGTGGTATTCGCCATTATACATGGCGTCGGCGCTTACCGGACCCATTTTATAACTTCCGGGAGAAACTGCCCTAACCGCATAATAAAATGTTTGTTTTGTACTGCCAAGGTTGGTAAAAAAATTAATCCGATCGTCACGTACATCTAGGGCATCGGGCGTGGTAGCATCTTTAATCCAATCCATGCCAGGTATCTCTTTAGTACGTGGGTTTTCTATTTCGAAACCGGCAGGTAACAAATCGGTAATCACAATATTTTCTATAGGAGTTGAATAAGTATTTTCTAAAGTGAGGGCTACAATAATAAGGTCGTTTTGCTTAAACGTAGTGCCTACCAAAGCAATACCGTTGCGATCGAAGAAACGTTTGCGAACCCGGATAAATTTATCTTCCTCTACATATTGGGTACCATTGCCTATGCCTTCGGATACCCAATAGTAATACAGTCTTCCGCTGCCTGTTGTAGTAATTTCTACATTGTGGCTGGTAATTTCTTTACCAGAAAAACTTAGATCCTTGCTGGTCATTTTACCAATCTCTTTGCCGCCAACTTTTACAGTAGCAGTTATGTTAGATTGATTGGCCGCCTTTGCCAGTTTTCCCATAGCTAAAAATCCAAATGCATTTTCTTGGGTACTAAGGTAGCGCTGGGTTTTTAGCTTGGCACCAACATGCCTGGCCATAATAGCAATTTGAAGATTGGATGGATCCACATCTATCAAACAGTTAAGGGCAATAGATTCATCTCTTACATGGCTATAAAAACTACCACCAAAAACTGCCACACTTTCTTCGCCTGCAAATGCCGAAGGCAGCAGTTGTTTAAAGCTATTTTTATCGCCAGCTAATGCGTATGCAGCACTCAGCATGTACTTACTATCAAGGCTTAGTATGCTACTGTTTTGCTTATAATAATTCATCACACTAGTCTGTGCCTTATTCATTAAAGCGAGTACATACAGGCTATAGGCTACTTCCTTGGGTGCTATTTGTTTATTCAGGTTACCGTTGTAATAGTATGGAATGGTTTGCCTGCTTTTAAGCCGGTTTATGGTATAGTTTTTTGTAGCTTCTATTAATCCGTTATCCACATCAAAGCCAGCTCTTTTGGCTTCGTATAAAAAATGAAGGGCATAGATGGTAGCCCACCAGTTTTCGCTTCCTTCCTGATCCCAAAGTGTAATGGCTCCATTATACAACTGTCGCATTTTTATTTTTCTAATGGCCTCGGTTACATTAGCATTTGCCGATACGGTTGCCGCTTTCTGAAAATTTATCAACTGGC
This sequence comes from Chitinophagaceae bacterium, assembly GCA_043760535.1. Taxonomy (GTDB): domain Bacteria; phylum Bacteroidota; class Bacteroidia; order Chitinophagales; family Chitinophagaceae; genus JAZKFT01. The sequence goes on along the minus strand of JAYUOV010000059.1, from coordinate 15,231 downwards.
TAAGGTCGCCAAAATAGAGTTGTGGAAAGGCTGCCGAAATCGTTTGCTCCGTGCAGCCAAAAGGATATTCTACCAGGCTTTGCAACTGCGAACCAAATTCAATAGCCGGCGATTTACCTACCACCAAACTATAACCGGTAGTAGCCGGTAAAAATATATCCTGGCCAAGGGTAATAGTTTGGGTTTTGTTGGCATCTATAAAACCAGCCCCATTTTGTTTCATTAGCGAAGCTGCAGGGCGGATGATAATATCTGTTTCATCGGTAAACTTCTCTCCCAACCCATTTACTTCCACCGTAATTTTTGATGCCTGAATGGCCGGGCCTGCAAAAAGTTTAAAGAACACCTGAGCCTCACTGTTAGCCGCTACGTTTATACTTTGTGCGTTGGTACCAAATACCTGCAAAGGCGAAGCCACACTTAGTTTGGCCGAAGCCGTTGTGGCTTTATTGGTAGTGTTGGTAATGGTAACTGGCACCGAAACGGTATCGCCTGGAGAAATAAATCTTGGCAAAGCGGTACTTAAAACGATTGGGTCAGCCACTGCCATCAATGCATCATTAGAGCCAAAGGAATTGGCTTTTGCGGCCACGGCCATCAGTCTTATTTCGCCGCTAAACTGAGGTATATCAAATTCGAAACTTGCATCGCCGCTACTGTTGGCTTGCGAAATACCACTCCAGTAACTTACCAGTTTTACCCGGTTATTCCTTATCGGGTTTACCCTTCTTTCCAAATCGTAACCATCGCCACCGGTGCTGCTCATTTTGCCACGTATTTCCGGAAACAGTAATGGGTAAATATTGTAACCATTTACTTCCAATGCTCTTTTTTGGTAAAAGAAATTGTATGGATCTGGTGTTTTAAAATCGCTTACCTGCAGTACGCCATTATCCACAGCAGCTAATGTTACCATGGAGCCTGCAGCAGCTTTTACCGTTACCTTTTGGTGGGTTCGGCTACGCACCGTTTTCTGTGCGGTAATCTGTACATCTATTTTTCGGGTTGCTTCATCCACCTTTATACTTTTAAAACCATTGGCCACGGTTAATGGCATGTCGCTTACTTCGTGTGGTTTAAAAAGTGTGGCGGTAATATATACATTGGGCAAATGCTCCTTCGCTATTTTAAGCTCCATAGATGCACTGCGGTTTTTGGCATCCAGATATTGGTAACTCATTACATGGTCGGTTTCGGTTGTTACCAGCATCTTTCCATTAAAGGGTGTTTTAAATAAAATTTTGGCGTTGTCGCCGGTTTTATAATCACTTTTATTCACTTCTATATCTATATGCCCCTCGGTGTTTACTTCAAAGGCTGCATTATCGTTATTACCCCAAAAACCGTAGCTGTAAAAATCTTTACTTACATAATTATTGGCACCTTCTTTACTTATCCTTATTTCATAATTACCGGGCTTGTTAGGTATAAAAGAAAAATAAGAATCAGTACCACGCAATACAACAGTAGCAATGCTTACCACCTTATCTTCTTTCTGCGATTCGTAGCGGAAATAGTCGCCGCTTTTGGTAAGCACGGTGCGGTATTCATGCTTAATAATATTCACATTTACCTTGGCGCCTTCCACCAGCTTATCATCTTTATTAAGGGCAATCAAAGGAAATTTAATAGTCTGGTTTAACGGGTAATAACCGTAGCCGTCATCGGCGATTCCGGCAAACCAATCCTGTGTGTAAATATCCAGGCTCTGTGCCCGGTTTACGGGCCGGCCAGTTTCGTCGAAAACGGTGGTGTAAAATTTAGCCTGTAAAATACCAATGTTGCGAAACATCTCCGGCACAGTGTACCCTTCTAAAGCATTTCCGCCTGCATCGGTTTTTCCCTGCCGTGTTACTTTATCAAAAAATGTGTTTTGATTAGCCAGCGAAAAATTATACTTGTTGAAATTAACCGAATTAAAAGTCTTTTGTGCCAACTGAATTTCCAGTTCGTAATTGCGGTTGGCAGCAGGTGGGCCAAAGAAATTAAGAGCATTAACGCTTAGATTGGTAGATTGTCCTGGCAATAAAAAAGGTTTATCCAGTTTGGCAGTTACTTTAATTCTGTCGGGTAAAAACTCTTCTATCATAATGTTTTTACTGGCCAGTAAAACATCGTTACCGGTGTACACTTCCATAGTATAGCTGCCTGTAATAGCTGCCGTACTTAGTGGTACAGATGCTTCCGCAGCACCTTGTGCATTAAGCGTTTTTCTTACAGTAGAAAGCTCCTTACCATTGGGCAGTACAAACTTCATCTTTACCGGCACATCTGGCATTGGGTTCCACAATTTATCTCGAATAATTACAGCTGCATGTATCGTTTCGCCCGGCCTGTACATATCTCTTTCGCCATAGATATAGGCATCTAAACCGGTACTGTTAATACGTTTACCACCTACATCAAAGCGGCTGGTGCCTACCCTTGTGGTACTAAAAGGGAGATAGTTAAAATCTTCTTTGGATTTGGCAATTACCATGGTGGGTTTAAAACCAGCCAAATCATTTTTAATAACTGGCACTTCGGCCACACCCTGGCCATTGGTAGTGGCCATACCTAGCAACTGATTATTGGTGCCGTACACATTAATGGTAATGCCATTTAAGGGCTGTGAGGTTTTAATAGAGTTGGCAAACACAATTACTTTGTCATTTCCTTCCCCGGCAATTAGCCCAATATCGCTCTGGCTGATAAAGCGGCTATCGTTAACCCAATAATCATCGGTGCTTCTTAATTTAATATGGTAAATACCTTTAAACTCCGGCAACTGATCGGCTATATCAAAATGAAATAATCTATTGTTACCATACATTGGCAGCGTTTTGGTATCAATTACTTTTTCCATAATTACATCGCCCAAAACCATATTGTTGCTGCTGCCATACTCATCATAATCGCCTTCGTAGTATTCACCGTTATTGTCGTTTTCGCTCTTCTCTTTGGGGTTGTAGCCATAGCGTTGCGATGCAAGTATATTATTTTCGTAAATCCGAGATACTATCACTTTTACCTTTTCTACATTTACAATTTTTACGTCTATATTTTTAGCACCCTTGCTGCTGAGGTACACCCCTTTACTGTTCATAAAACTGATGTTGGGTTCCAGCTTGCCGAAACCAATGTTGGTGGTATATAGCTCCTGCATAACGCCACCCAGCTTTCCACTTAAACCCTTGCCCACGTTAATTTCGTAAGTTTGGGTTACATCAAACTGATCACTGTTTATTGTAAAGCCATCATCCAATACTTCGGTGGTAAATTTTATAGCAGGATTAAAACGAATGGCTGGTGCAATAGTGGCTTCCACCACTTGCTGACTACATTTTATATGGATGCTGCCTCTGCTGCCATCATGATTACTTTGTACATCATTAATTATTAATTTATAAGGCGAAGCCACAAAAATCTTTTCGTCTATATCGGCAGTGGTTGCATTCTTTCCACCATCGGGCACCATGCCTTTTAGAATGCTCACTTTGCCATTGTAATCTTTGTCCGCTACCTTAAAACCAATAAGCCGTATGCTTACTTTATCATCGTTGCTCACTGTGGCTATAGAATAGTTTTGCTCCTTTCCATCCACTTCTATTTTTAAGTGGTCTTTTAGCATATCCATCGCCACGGGGTAATTAAAATACAAATCCAGCTGTGGTTGTGCACTCCGGGTATCGGCACTACTGCCTACCCACATAATGCTACTATTTACCAGTTGCATGTCGGCGGTATGAAAAGCGATATCTGCTTTTTTTACACTGTTGAGCTTTGAATACTTTAATAAAGCATTGTTCAAAGTGGCTTTGTAACTGGTGGCTGCCAATAAAGGTTTAGCCGGACTAAAAACCAACTTGTCGGGATACTCCCACCGAAACTTTCCTGGTATTGCGGGTGAAAAACTGATGTAGTCTGCCGAATCCCACCTGTTAAGCAGCGAATCGGGCATAAGCGACTTACTAAACCTAAATTCGAGATTGGTGAGTTGTGGCACTTGGCCTTGTGCATTGGTAAATTCCAATTGCACGGTATTACTTTTACAGGCATACAAAAGCATAGCCGCAGCTAATGCCACAGTTAGTTGTTTTAACAGCTTCATATTGGGGATTATTAAAGGATGTTCGAAGAATGGAACAAATTTAGAAACGAAAGATAGAGAAAAGAAAATGCGATTGCAAAATATTAAATAGTGAAAGTTTTATTAAAGGATAAAAGAATTGCGATTCTTGTTTTCGAAATCCGAACTTGGCGGAGTGGATAATGATGGATAAGAAAATGGGTATCATAAACCGTTATGGATAAACACAGCGTATTTTTAACCACGCAATTATGAATCTATTTAACCAAAGTATTTTAAGTTCTTAATCCGTAGCATTCCGAGGTTACGTTTACGGATAGTGCAGATGGTGGCATCTTTACCCATTTTAAAATCTAGTCTTTTACAGGCCGGGCTTTTGCCCAATCGAAGCCATATAAAAGATTAGTTTTATAAATAAATTAAAAAAGCAAACATCACAACGAATGGAGGTGGCCCCTGATAAGAAACCTAGCTATGAAAAGACCTTTTATGAAACAGAACCTTTTTAAATGGATTAAAAGATTTTTCTATGCTTTTCTTATAAGCATGGTACTTTTCTTTTTGCTCAATATCATTTTTCCTTTACCCGATACTATACTTTATTCCACCATTGTTACCAACGATAAGGGCGAAGTAATACATGCCTATTTAACCAAAGATGAAAAGTGGCGGATGAAAACCGAACTCAACGAAATTTCGCCGTTACTCCGAAAAGCCATTATCGAAAAAGAAGACAAGTGGTTTTATTATCACCCTGGTGTAAATGCTATTGCTGTAGGCCGAGCATTAATGTATAACATTTTTACAGGCCGCCGTACAAGTGGGGCTAGCACCATTACCATGCAGGTGGCCAAATTGCTGGAACCTAAGACCCGTAACGTTTTAAACAAAATAAAAGAAATGTTCAGGGCGTTTCAGTTAGAGTGGAAATATAGTAAGGATGAAATACTACAACTCTACATAAACCTGGTGCCTTATGGAGGAAACATTGAGGGTGTAAAGAGCGCTTCGGTACTGTACCTCAAAAAAAATCCCGACCATCTGTCGCTGGCAGAAATAACAGCGCTGTCTATTATACCCAACCGGCCCAACAGTTTACAAATTGGTATTAATAACAATATTATTGTACAGCAAAGAAACAAATGGCTTCAACGCTTTAGCGATGAAAAAGTATTTGGAAGCAAGGAAATAGCTGATGCGTTAAAAGAACCATTGAACTTAAACCGTAATGCTGCACCGCAATTAGTGCCACACCTCAGCTATAAAGTAAAACTTGGCGGCGAAACAAATATTCACACCCACATCCACATGAATACACAGCTTAAAACCGAGCAGTTGGTAAAAGATTATGTGCAAACAATGGCTTTTAAAAACATACGTAACGCATCTGTTATTGTTATCGACAATGAAACACATCGGGTAATAACCTACATCGGCAGTGCCGACTTTAAAAGCACTTTGGATGGTGGACAAGTAAATGGAGCAGCAGCCATTCGGCAGCCGGGCAGTACTTTAAAGCCTTTGCTTTACGGCCTTTGTATTGATGCCGGGCTGATGACACCTAAAACCATTATTACCGATGAAGCGGTAAATTATCAGGGCTATGTGCCGGAAAATTACGATGAAAAATTTAACGGACTAGTGAGTATGGAATATGCTTTAGACAACTCACTAAACATACCGGCTGTTAAAAGCTTAAAGCAATTAGGCAAAGACCAGTTGGTGCAAAGCCTTGTTAGCTGCGGCTTTCAGCAGATCAATAAAGACCGTGGCAAGCTCGGGCTTTCTATGATACTTGGAGGCTGCGGCTGTACTTTAGAAGAATTAACCGGTCTCTTTTCCGCCTTTGCCAATGAAGGAGAATATATATCGCCGTTATACACTACAGCCGATTCAGGCCATCAAAAAAAAGAACGCATTCTTAGTAAGGCTTCTGCTTTTATGATTACCGAAATACTGAGTAAAATTAACCGCCCTGATTTTCCGGTAAACTGGAGCAGCACTATCCATTTACCCAAACTAGCCTGGAAAACCGGCACCAGCTATGGCCGCCGAGATGCATGGAGTATTGGCTACAATAAAAAATATACCGTAGGTGTGTGGCTCGGTAATTTTAGTGGTGTAGGTGTGCCAGATCTTAGCGGCGCCAATGCAGCCACACCATTACTTTTTAAAATTTTCAACACCATAGATTACGATGCCGACCGTGGCTGGTTTACCGCTCCGCTCACTTGCGAACAAAGAGCTGTTTGCAGCGAAACAGGCTTGTTACCCAACGAGCATTGTACCAATATTGTTACCGATTATTTTATACCACTTGTATCTACTACAGAAAAATGTAACAATGTGCAAGAAGTGCTGCTAAGTGCCGATGAAAAATGGAGCTACAGTAAAGAATGTGCGCCAGCCACAGGTTACAAAAAAAAACAATTTAAAACCGTGCCGCCAGAGATACAACAGTATTACGAAGAAAATGGTGTTAAGTACCAAAAGATACCGCCACTACACCCAAACTGTGCCAATACCGCAAGTGGCGGCGGCCCAAGAATTACTGCTCCTGTAAATGGAGGTGAATACTTTATCAGCAAAGAAAACCCAGAACCACTAGCACTTACCTGCCAGGCAGCTGGAGATGTAAATAAAGTATTTTGGTATATTAATAATCAGTTTTTTAAAGCAGCCGAACCCAAAGCTAAAATCTTTTTTATGCCACAAGAGGGGCCAAATAAAATTAGCTGTACAGATGATAAAGGAAGAAACAGGGATATTTGGGTAAAGGTAAAAATGGTGGATTTATAGGACAAGGTTTAGGGTTTAGAATTTAGGGATTAGAGCCCACCAACTAAAACATTCTTACTGGAGTCCTGAACCTTGAATCTTAAATCTTGATCCTTGAACCCTGAACCTTGAATCTTGAACCCTGAATCTTGAATCTTGAACCCTGAACCTTAAATCTTCAATCTTGAACCCTGATCCTTGAACCTTGAACCTTGAATCTTGAATCTTGAATCTTAAATCTTGAACCTTTATTTAACGGGTTCTATACTACCGCTGCCGCCAATAGATTTACTTACTTTTTTAGGTTCGCCACGGTAATAAATATCGCCGCTGCCGCCAATGGAACCTTTAAGACTTACACTTGCATAAACCCGGGCTTTGCCGCTGCCACCTATACTTACATCACAATCTTCGCTTAGTAAATCTTCGGCTATACAATCGCCACTGCCACCAATGCCTATTTCTAATATACGGGTGCTGCCACTCAGCGTTGCTTTTCCGCTGCCGCCTATTTCTACTTCCACTTTGGGTGATTTCACTTCCAGGCTAATGTTACCGCTTCCTGCAATAATTATTGCTACTTTTTCGAGGTTTGTAATGGGCGTTTCGCCTTTTATAGTACCCGATCCTGCTACTGTTACCGCATTTATTACAGGCATTTGCACCCGCAGTTTCATAGGCGATTTGCTTCGTAAAATATAACCTTCTTTTTCGCTTATTTCCAAATGGTCTCCCTTCTTTTGTAGCGCTACATATTGCAAAAGATTTTCGTCGGCCTCTATTTCTATACTGTAAGAGCTGCCTTGCACCAATACCACTTCGAAAGCGCCGGCTACATCTACCCCATTAAACCCCGTAATGGTGCGGGTTTCTTTTTTTTGTGTGCCGTTTCCATCTATACGCTTTTGGTTAATGCCACTAATGTTACAGCTAATGGCCAACACTGAAAGTGCTATCAAAATACATTTCATAATGCGTTTTTTTAAGAGGTACAATATACATGCAGGTTTTTATTTTATGCAGCCGTTTATATAAGATTCTTTTACAGACTGCCTGATGGCTTAAACTACCCACCACATATCAAAATGCTTATTTATTTTGGGCACCCTGGCGGGCTATTCGTTACAAGTCCGCAGCCGCATATTACACACTCCAGCTTCGCAAGTTATGCACCCAATGCGGCTTTGCGGGCTTTTCACTACTATCCCTGGTGCGGCCCCGTTACCATTCTTTGCAGCTTTAAAACAGGCTTTCTTATCTAGCCGTTTCTAAGTAATGAATTGCTCATTTATTATACCGCTGCGTGGTAGTATTATTCATTTATTCTTCATCACACCTTATTATTAGAAGCATTTTGCTTCACCATACTTTTAAATATTAAAATATTTAAAGCTGCGCAAAGTAAAATACAGCCACAAGTCCTTTGATTTTTAATAATAATCGTCCCGAAAAACATCAGGCTTGCACCTTTATTTTTTTACATGCAATGCCCTGTAAGCCAGTAACGCACTTACCAACATTAACACTGCACCCAGAAAAAAGGGTGCTCCGGCAAAATAAAATGGGGCTTTGGGACTTATGAAATAAGCAAAAAGATTGGTCATTAATAAAGGGCCTATTACAGAGGTAAGGCTCATTAAACTGGTTAATGCACCTTGTAATTCACCCTGCTCGTTTTGCGGCACTTCGCTACTAATAATAGCCTGAAACGATGGGCCAGAAATACCACCAAGGCAGTAAGGAATCAGAAATACAAACATCATCCAACTTTGCGAAGCAAATGCAAATAAAAGCAGGCCCAATGCATATAAACCCAGGCCGAGGTACACACTTTTTTCGTTGCCCAATTTGGGGTTAACCACCCTGGTAAGGCCACCCTGTACGCCACCTACCAATGCGCCTACTACCGTTAGTGAAACACCTATCATAAAAGTACCCCACTTAAATTTTTCTACATTAAAAAAAGACCAATTGCTCTGTACAGCATGGGCGGCTACATACACCAGCACCAGCGAAACCACCAGCCCTTTTACCGATTTAAAACGGAGCAATATTTTAAGGTTTACAAACGGTATGGCACTAGCCCAGTTAAAAGAACGGCGGTTTTCTTTGGGCAGGCTTTCGGGCAGTACAAAATAGCCATAGAGAAAATTAAGTAAGCACAAACCTGCAGCTGCATAAAAAGGCACCCTTAAACCCCAATGGCCAAGAAGGCCACCCAGCGTGGGGCCAATTATAAAACCAAGACCAAAGGCAGCACCTATTAAACCAAAGTTTTGAGCCCGGTTTTCGTTGGTGCTAATATCGGCAATGTAGGCACTAGCTGTAGTAAAACTGGCACCGGTAATACCTGCAATTACACGACCTACAAAAAACCATTCCACCGAAGGTGCAAAGCATAAAAACAAATAATCAATACCAAAACCGAGTAGAGAGAATAACAATACCGGGCGCCTGCCATACTTATCGCTAAGGTTACCAAGTATAGGCGAAAAAATAAATTGGGTTAACGCATATACACCCAGCATCCAGCCAGAAATAGTGGCGGCATGGCTATTATCTGTATGGGCTAAAGTCTTTATCAATTCTGGCATTACAGGTATGATAAGGCCAAAACCAATTACATCAATTAGCAATGTTAAAAAGATAAAACCCATTGCAGGGCTGCGTTTAGAAGACATTATCGGATGTAGGATTTAGGATTTGTGATTTCCAATGTGTTTACCGAAAAAGTAAGTTTGTAATGTCTCAAAATGACAAATGACCATTGACAAATGACCCAATGACTACAAATCAGAAAAAACTGATTTTGCAAACAGTTCTAAAGAAGGATCTCTGGCACCCATTAGTAAGAGTACACAATCGCAGGTAAAATGGAGCTTCATTGCCTTTATCAAATCGTTTCTATCTGCTACAAAAAAAGCATTGACGCCTTTTTCTTTTAAATCGCTTATAAGATCGTTTGCACTTATGTCTTTTGTAGCTGTGCCACCGGCATAAAAAATTTCACTCATCCATATTTCGTCTTGTGGCCTTAGCACTTTGGCTATTTCTGCCACAAAATCGTTTCGCAAAAACTTAGTTGGCCCGTAACCATGAGGCTGAAACCAGGCTATAACCTTTGGCGCTATTGGCTGGCAAGCCTGTATAGATGTGGCACATTTTACGGGGTTGTGTGCGTAATCGTCTATCAATAAAACCCCATCTTTTTTACCCAAAACCTGATGGCGTCTATATATGCCTTCGTACATAGCCACGGCTTCTGAACATACCGATAATGGTACACCAAGCATTCCTGCCACAGCTACTGCTGCCAATACATTCTCCATATTGTGGCGGCCTACACTGTTTAAATGAAACGGTACTTTATTGATTGTAAAATCTATTTCCAAACCATGTTGTGCAAAATCAGTTGCTAAGAAACCCGCACCTTTATTGACGTCCAAGGAAAAATCATTTGCTGCAACCGTGCCTAACTGTGCAGCAAAAAAATGTGACCGGTTTACAATAAAGTTGGCTGAGTTGTTTCGAAAAGTTGCAAACACATCCATTAAAATATCCATGTCTTTGTGGTCTTTATCCACATTGAGTAGCAAACCTATTTCGGGGTGATACTGTACAATAGAGCCATCACTTTCATCGGCTTCTATTACCAGCCAATCACCTTTACCTGTTTTGGCATTGCCTATTTTACCTTCTTTAATAATGCTTATTAGCCCGGCACCACTTATAATGCTTGGTTCTAATCCTGCATGTTGCAGCATATCAAAAAGCATGGCACTAGTAGTGCTTTTACCACTGGTTCCGCCAACAGCTATGGTTCTTTTACTTTCAGCAATAATGGCTAACAGTTCACTCCGTTTAATAATGGGAATGTTCCTCTGCCTGGCTATCTGTATTTCTATAACGGTATCTTCTACAGCCGTAGAAACCACCACGAGGTCTGTGTTTTTATTAATACCATCTCCGTTTTGCAAAAAACATCCGATGCCTTCTTCTTCCAGCTTTTCTTTGGTTTCGTTGGTTTCGCCTTCGGCAAAATATCGGTCGCTGCCACTTACATTTTTACCAATGCCCTGTAAATACTGGGCAATGGCACTCATGCCCGTACCGGCAATACCGATGAAAAATGGGGTCTTAAAATCGTTTATGGAAGCAATCATTGGGTTGGTAATTAAGGATTGGTTGTTGGGAATTGGGGATTGTTACTGAAGCATTACTAAATAATTGCTGCCAGTATTTTTAAGCCGTGGTCGGTGTGCAGTGGTCGGTGTCCTCACCGACCACAGACTATAAAGCTGTTTTAAGTGACACTATAAATTTCAAACGCTCTGAAAAACAAAACATGCTATGTTACTGTCCTCAATTTGTGGTCAGTGAAGACACCGACCACGGATGAAGACACTCACCACGACAAAGAGGCAGATTACTTTATTACTAATCAACCAATAAACTACTCAACCAATCCTTACTCTCCCATCATAATCTCATGCCCCATTTTATCTCTCTTAGTTTCCATGTATTTTTCGCTGTGGGGGTTCGATGGTGTTTCTAGCGATACCGTTTCTATTATCTCTAAACCATAGCCCATTAGCCCTACTCTTTTCTTTGGATTGTTGGTCATCAACCGCAGTTTTATTACACCCAAATGGCGCAGCATTTGTGCTCCTACGCCATAATCTCTGGCATCGCCGGGCAGGCCAAGTTGCAGATTGGCTTCCAAAGTATCGGCACCTTCTTCCTGTAGTTTGTAGGCTTTTAGTTTATTTACCAAACCTATGCCACGGCCTTCCTGATTCATATACAGTATAATGCCTTTGCCTTCGGCTTCTACCCTTTGCATAGCAAGTGCTAGCTGATCGCCGCAATCGCACCTTAGGCTACCCAAAATATCGCCGGTAAAGCAGCTGCTGTGTACACGGGTTAGCACGGCTTCGCCTACTTTCCATTCGCCTTTAATTAGAGCAAGGTGTTCGTTATCATTACTCTTATCTCTAAAAGCTACCAATTTAAAATCTCCGTATTTGGTGGGCATTTCCACTCGTACTACTTCTTCTATTAGCGTATCTCTTTTTAGCCGGTACTCAATTAAATCTTTAATGCTAATAAGTTTCAGGTCAAATTTTTTGGCCATTATTTCCAAATCGGGCAGGCGGGCCATGGTGCCATCGTCATTCATAATTTCTACCAACACACCGGCAGGTTCAAAACCAGCTAGCCTTGCAAGGTCGGTGGTGGCTTCTGTATGACCAGATCTGCGCAAAACGCCACCCTTTTTAGAGCGTAGCGGAAAAATGTGTCCAGGTCTCCCCAATTCTTCCGGGCGGGTTTTGGGGTTTATTAAAGCCTGAACGGTTTTGGCTCTGTCGTGGGCACTAATACCGGTGGTACAGCCATAGCCAAGCAAGTCCACCGAAACGGTAAATGGCGTTTCATGTAGGGCGGTGTTATTGGTAACCATTAGTTCCAGCTTCAGTTCGTCGCAGCGGCTTTCTACTACCGGGGCACAAATTAACCCACGTCCGTATTTGGTCATAAAATTGATCATTTCTGGCGTTACAGTTCTGGCAGCGCCTACAAGATCTCCTTCGTTTTCACGGTCATCATCATCTACTACTATTACCAACTTTCCTTTTTTAATATCCTCAATGGCACTTTCTATTGTATCGGGCATATAATATTTTTTGGGCAAAAATAAGGTTTAAGCAATAGCCCTTCACCATCAAAGGCTAACCGGGTACATTTAAAATTGTCGTCCCAAAAAATCAAATAAACCAATCGTGCCTGCGGAACAAAAGCACCCATGTATCATTAATTTACGAACTACGAAACAACCCGAAGGGACAACTGGTGGGAGGTACAATATAGTAAAGCTGGCAATTTCGTTCCGTAGAAACGTTTGGTGCCTGCTACAACTTTAAATACACACGGCTAACCTTCATCACTAAAAAAATTATTACTGATAACCAATACTATTTTGGTTTACACACAATCTGCTAATAATTTGTTAACTATGGCTTAGAAAAGTTAATAGCTTTTAACGTTTATTTGCATTTTAAAAAACTTTCTCCTTTATGAAACTAAGAAGTTTATTATTTCTTTTATTGGCCTTACCTGCAATGTTGTGGTCACAAAATACTACAAGCAGCCTTGCTGGCACAGTTAAAACAGCTGGTGGCGAACCGCTAATTGGTGCTACCATTACAGCAACCCACGAACCTACGGGTACTATTTATCGTACACAGAGCCGCACTGGTGGTCGTTACGAAATTGCTAACATGGCTCCCGGCGGGCCATACAATCTATCTATAAGTTTTATAAACTATGAAACTTTTAAAAAAGATGACGTGTATTTAAACCTAGGTGAAAGTTCTAAACAAGACTATAAATTAGGTGACAAAAGTGGCCAACTTGCAGAGGTAATTGTAATAGCTAACCGTTCACAAGTTCAAGGTAAAGGCGGAGCAGAAACCAATATTGGCCGTGATAAAGTAGCCAACCTGCCTACTGTAGGTCGTAACCTTCAAGATTTTCTTCGTTTTACCCCGCAAGCTAAACTAACGAGTGCCGATGGAGGTATATCCATTGCTGGACAAAATAATAGGTATAATGGTTTTTTTATTGATGGTGCCGTAAACAACGATGTTTTTGGTCTAAGTGCCTCAGGAACCAATGGTGGCCTAACTGGAACGCCACCCATTTCTATTGATGCTATAGATCAGTTTCAGGTAATTATTTCTCCTTATGATGCCTCTATTGGAAATTTTACCGGAGGTGCTATTAATGCCACTACAAGAGGTGGAACCAATACCACCCAGGGTTCTCTTTATTATTTTTTCCGAAACCAGGATTTAGCTGGAAAAACGCCAATAGGAACAAAAAGCGACGCTACTAAACTTTCTAATTTCAAAAATCAAACAACTGGTTTCCGTATTGGTGGCCCAATTATTAAGAACAAACTTTTCTACTTTTTAAACGCAGAAATACAAAGAGATTTAAGGCCTCAACCATTTGCCACAAGTGGTTATACAGGTGCTGCAAAAGAAGCCGATATTAATAATCTATCGAACCACTTAAAAAGCACTTACAACTACGACCCAGGAAGTTTTGGAGATAATCCTGAAAGGATTGCATCTACCAAGGTAGCTACCAAGATAGACTGGAATATGAATGAAAAAAATCGTTTGAGCCTATCTTACAGATATGCAAAAAGTGAAAGAGACAACACATCTGCAAGTAACAGTACGCAGATTAATTTCTTGAACAACGGCTTCATTGTGCCCAATACCACTAATTCAGCTTCAGCAGAATTAAAAACAAATTTAGGCAGAGGTATGAGTAACCGTTTGTTACTTACCTATACAGATGTAAAAGATGACCGTGGCCCATTGGGCACCCCCTTTCCTAGAGTGACTATTTTAGATGGTCCCGGTCGTTTAGTTTTTGGAACCGAAAATTTTTCCACAGCAAACCTTTTAAAACAGTCTAACTACGCCTTGTTAGATTACTTTAAATTTAATACTGGCAATAATTTCTTCACAGTTGGTACTGATAATGAATTCAGCAAATCTTATAACGTATTTATAAGAGATAACTATGGTACATATGTATATCCTAGCATTGCTACTTTTATAGCCAATGGTAGGCCAAATAGCTTTGACCGTTCTTTTTCTTTGTTAGATAAAACAACGGGTGATAATACAGAAGCCGCTGCTTCATTCAATTCACTTCGTTTAGGACTGTTTGCAAACGATGAAATACGCATTAGCCCTAATTTTACTTTGAACGTTGGTATTCGTGCAGATTATACAAAGTTTCTTACAACCCCACGTACTGATGCATTTTTTAATGATACAGCCATTGGCATTTTAAGCCGTTTTTACGATTTAAAAGGTGCTCGTAGCGGCCAAATAGCTACGCCTAAGGTTGCAATTTCTCCTCGTATTGGCTTTACATACAAAATACCAGAAGAAAGTATCACAATCCGTGGCGGAATAGGAATGTTTACAGGCCGGATACCACTTGTATGGCCAGGTGGTGTGTATAACCAAAATGGAGTAAGTATAGGTGGTGTAAGTCTTTCTGGCACAACTTTACCTGCAAACTTTGTTTTTAACCCGAACCCAAACTCGCAACCAACCGCAGCCGACTTAGGTATTAGTACTGCCAATGCAAGAGGCCAAGTAGATTTGATAGCAAAAGATTTTCGCCTGCCTAAACTATTGCGTACTTCATTAGCAATAGACAAAAATTTAGGAAATGGATGGAGTACCACTTTTGAAGGAATTATAAGTAAAAACATCAACGAGATTTACTATGAAAATGTAAATATTTTGCCCCCAACACAAAAAGCTACTGGACCCGATAACCGTAATGTATATACT
>JAYUOV010000058.1:0-18623 GCA_043760535.1 Chitinophagaceae bacterium | reverse complement strand
ATTTTTTCAATATCGTAACCAGCACATTCCTGGCGTATGTCCTTCTCTATACGAACAGCCGGTACATAAAATTTTTCGTTAAACCAGCCTGCGGCGGTGTAGCAAAACAAGGGCAAAACGGGTGCCTCTTCCAGCACCGTTTCGTAAGCTGCTAAAAACAAACCGGTATATGCAGGAGGTATGAAAGCCGCTACTGCCCAGCCTTTTTCGCAGAGCCGCATTTCGCCGGTGGCCACATCTATGCCAATGCCCCGACGGCCAGGCAGCTCGTATAGGTTGCCGCCATTGGGTAATTCTATCCAATGGTCTTCGGGTATTTCAAACGCATCCCAGCCGCTGCGGCCGGTTACGTACAGGCTGGTGTCTTCAAAAATATTGCCGGCACCATCGGAGTAGAGTATGTAGGGAGCCATTTATTAATTACGATTTTGGATTTATGATTTATGATTTACGATTTTGAGCAACCCTGTCAGGGCTGGCTTTCGCCCTGACAGGGTTTTAGACTGCTTACAATTTATTATTATGCAACATCAGAAAACAGACCGCAAATCTAAGATGAAGTTGTGAGTTGAGACAGGCAAATAATAGCTTCCTGATAAGTCTTTCAGCAAGCTTAAGCAAGGTTGTGCTCTCCCCAAAAACTTAATGCAAGGTCTCCGATATTCAGTGGTCGGTGAGGACACCGACCACGGCGGCGGAAATTTTAAAGCGGTAATTTTAGAATGGTTTCATAGTAGCAATAAGCTGAATCCCCACAGTATTGTGGAGACCAATGTCGCCCAATCAGGGCTCAAAAGCTGGTTAACAGAAGAAAAATATTTATCTATCTGTCATGGCTTGTGTCTTCATCAAACACAGGACACCAACCACGGCGATTAATATTGTAGGAACACGCCTCGAGGCGTGTTCCTACAAAGCCAACTTACTTTTTTTATAGCCGTACAGTAAATAAATTACAAGACCTATTGCAAGCCAGGCAAGGAACCAGGCCCAGTTAGCCCATGTCATGCCGGTGAGTAAATACAGGCAGGTGGTGAGGCCCATGAGTGGAATTAAGGAATATTTTTTAATGAAAGTTATAGCGGCCAGCAACAAGCACAGCAGCCAGAAAACAATGAGTGAAATTTTAGGCGTTGCTACTGTTATAAAACTGATTTTTCCGGCTACATAATCAGCATTGTCGCTAAAATCAAAATGGAACAAGTTGGTGAAATAGGTATTGGAAAGCATGTATGCTATAGCAATAGCTGCCACCACAATTACCGGATAAATGAACTGCCCGTTGATAAATGGAATATGGAATTTACCCTTCTCCTTATCCCGCCGGGGTAATAACAAAACGCCACCGCATACCAGTACAAAGGCAAACAAAGTGGCAATACTGGTAAAATCCAGCACAAAGGTCTTATCGGTAAATAAAATTGGAATCCCAACTACCAGCCCTGTTACTTTGGTAGCAAAGGAAGGCGTTTTGTATTTTGGGTGAATCTTCTGGAACACAGGTGGCATTAGGCCATCACGGCTCATACTCATCCATATACGTGGCTGCCCCATTTGAAAAACGAGCAGTACACTCGTCATGGCTATTACGGCACAAATGGCTACTAAAAATTGCATCCAGCCCACGTTCAGGTTTTGCTTTTCGAAGATGAAAGCTAGTGGATCGCCAACACCATCGAAGTTGCGGTAGTTAACGGCACCGGTTAAAACAAGGGTAAGTAAAATGTACACCACTGTGCAAATTACCAGCGACAAAATCATGCCACGTGGCAAATCACGTTGCGGATTTTTACTTTCTTCTGCCAGCACACTTACTGCATCAAACCCAATATAGGCAAAGAAAACGCCGCTTACTGCCATCATTACCCCACCAAAACCATTGGGCATAAATGATTTTACACCAGCATCGTTTGCAGGTTGCCAGTTAAAAGTAAGCCCATTTGAAAAAACTAAATAGCCTCCTACAATAATTACCAAACCCACAACCAGCATTTTAAGGATCACCATTACATTGCTAAAATTCCGACTTTCTTTAATACCCCTAAACACCAGGTAAGTGATGAGCACATTAATGATTAGAGCCGGTAAATCCAGTATCATTCTAAGGCTGCCCAACATGGGCGCTGTGTTCCAGGCTGCATTAATATCTACATTGGTAGAGCCGCCTTCCACGCCATGTTTTGCTTCCATATAACTGGTGCTGAGCCAGGCAGGAATGTGCACATTTATTTTATCTAAAAAGGAGGTAAAGTAATCGCTCCAACTGTAAGCCACATAAATATTGCCGATAGAATATTCCATGATTAAAGCCCAACCAATAATCCAGGCAAACAATTCGCCAAAGCTGGCATAGGCGTAGGTATAAGCACTGCCGGCTACCGGTATGCGGCTGGCAAATTCGCTGTAACAAAAAGCGGTAAAAGCACAAGCAATAGCTGTAATGCCAAAAAGAATAACAACACCTGGCCCGCCATTAAAAACGGCTCCACCCAGGCTGCTAAAACTACCAGCTCCTAATATGGCAGCAATGCCAAAAAAGGTAAGGTCTTTTACTGTGAGTACTCTTTTTAAGCCCGTGCCATGCCCTTCTTCTAAAGCGGCGGCATCGGCTACAATCTTATCAATATTTTTTGTGCGGAAAAGCGACTTAAACATGCAGTAGTTTTTGAGAATAAAGCGTTAAAATACACGAATCCTTTTATAGTAGCAAGTGGGGATTGGTGTGTAGTAAGCAGGGGGATAGGGAATAGAAATTAGGGGGATAGGGATTAGGGGAATAAGGATTAGGAAATTGTAAGAAGAATACGGTGAGTCTGAAGGGAGAGATACACATGAATTTTTCCATTGTGGGTAGTGTGTATTTATTACTTTTATATTACCCACTAGTAACTAACCACTAACCTCCATTCGCTGGCATCTCTTCTACGTACTTTAAAAAATCTGTGTCGCCTTTTGTATCAAAAGAGCCGAAATAATTAATGGTAATTTCCTCATCTTTCTCTATTTCCCTAACAGCAGCAATTTCAAATGTCATTTTTTCTTCATTGTAATACGCCTCTGCGTTAGATGGGCTGCCATGGTTGTACAATGAACCAAAACCCAGCAGCAGTGCGGCTTTATTAATATCATTATCAATACCAAAAATGTAATAGGCCATCTTAAAGCCATCAAACTGCGAAATAGAATCTATCTCTATCATCAATATGGGGCATTCTTCTATCAACTTGCCGCTTTCAATTTTTTTAGCCGTAAAAACCCCGCGTCCTTTGCCATCGGCTATGCGAACTTCCAAATACTTTTTGCCATGGGTAATTACTTTCTGTTTGGTCTTTTGTTTTTTATTAGCACTCATAGATTAAAAAAATAGTAAAATGGTATTGAAAATTTTGGTTTATTAATGGTTGGAGACACTCAATTTAATAATCTCTTTGAATGAGAAATTGTGCCAGTTCTTGCAGCTGCCCCTTACGGCTGGTTAACACCGCTATTTCTTCCAGATGTTGCATGGCATCGTTATAGTACTTTCCCTTTAGTTCGTTTGCCCATACATCTACATGGCAGGCTTTAAAAATGTCCAACACTTTCTCTACTTTATCAACAGGGTTTTGGGCCATTAGTTGTTTTAATTCGGCCTGCTGGTTTTCGGTGGCCACTTCTAAAGCATGTATCAGTAAAAAAGTTTTTTTATTGGCCAAAATATCGCCGCCCACTTGTTTACCAAATTTGACCGGATCGCCAAAGGCATCGAGATAATCATCCTGAATTTGAAAAGCAATGCCCAGATTTTTACCAAACTCATACAGGTGTTCGGTATTGCCTTTGCTGGCACCACCAAGTACGCCACCTATTTTTAAACTTGCGGCCAACAGTACAGATGTTTTCATGGTAATCATATTCAGGTATTCGGGTAGCGATACCGAATCTGATTTTTCAAAATCCATGTCGAGTTGCTGCCCTTCGCATACCTGCCTGGCTGTGATGACAAAAATATTATTGATGCGTTGCAGATAATCGGTACTGATACGATTGAGGTAATCGTAAGCCTGCACCTGCATAACATCTCCGGCAAGCAGGGCGGTACTATTGCCATATTTCTGGTGCACCGTTTCCATACCACGGCGAAGCGGCGCCTCGTCCATAATATCGTCGTGGATGAGTGTAAAATTGTGGAAGAGTTCTATGGCTGTGGCCACTTTCCATGCGTCGGGGTTGATGTTATCGAAGAGTTCGTTGCCCATTAGTACGGCCACGGGGCGTATCCGCTTGCCGCCCAATTGTAAAAAATACCGGTTGGGATCGTACAGCGTAGGCGTGGTTAATGGAAAATGTTCCACCGCAAAATATTGCTGAAACTGATCGGCTAATTGTTCGAATGACTGCATGGAGTGGTTCGTAATTTATAGCTGCAAGATGTGGTATAAATTTTAGATTTTTGGGGAACGAGCAATTTTTATACCATGAGGTGACTTTGTTCTATACACAATTATGAAAATATGGTTTTTGTTCTAATTCGATGCCTTTCAATTAATAATTCTCCATTATAAAGGCAAAATTATATTTAAACAATCTGGCGGTTCTTATTCTTCTTTAAGTATTTTGTCAATAGTTGTATGTTATTTGTAATCTTTTAGCAGTTGGTTTAAATCGTCCTTTATTCTTGACCAACGATTGTCTTTACTCCAAACTGTATTCATACGTATAACTTGTTTATGAAGACTAATGATATTTTTTGTCGAAATGAGATAAACAAACTATTTTTTATCATAACAGTCAGTTTCAATCATTAAATCAGTCAAATCTGAAGTTGTGTTAATTCTATCAAAAAGGGTGTTTGTAACACCTAAATCGTTTAATAATTGTGCTTTGAGTAATTCTAATTCTGTTGAGTCTAATATTTCATACTTGTAAATTTTATTTTTTTTGATACTTGAAATTCTCACTCTATAATGACAATCATATTCTTTTGGTTCAAGCAACTCATCCTTTCCTATAGTTGCATCAATTATTTTTGAGTAAATACCACAGTTAATGTAAAACTGATTTATTTGAAAGATATTACCTTGGCTATTTTGAAAGTTTATTACAAAAATTAGATTATCCAATTTTATGTAAAAAGTTAATGCCTTTTTTACGTAACCATTTGCTTTCGGAAATGGACTTATAGTGTCAGAAATAATAAAATTGAATCTTTCTTTTGATGTTAAATGATCTGCCATTCTGTATTCAATTTTTAAAGTACGATTATTTGTTAGCCACTTTAATAATTTCATTATTTGTAACTGAATGATTGTATAAAATTGCTACCAAACTATTTCATTACTACAACCCATTTTACCCTCGCTCCATTACCCTCGGAATCCTCTGTTCCAGCAACATAAAATCGGCCAACACCAATGCTGTGGGCGCTTCTACAATTACCGGGGCACGAAGGGCTACGCATAAATCGTGGCGGCCTTTAATGGAAAAATCTTCCATTTTTAAAATTTTTATTTAGCAAAAATTCTTTTCACGGAAAATAAATTACATTTATTAATCAAATAACGATTGGACTCTATTAAAGGCCTTATTAATAATATAGTTTGGACGACTTTCAATTGACTTTAATAAGTATTTTTGCTTTGTCAAGGTTTCTATAATTCTCCGAATTTTGCGTTTGTATTCATTATATTTTTTTACATCCAATATTTTTTGATGTTTTCTAAAAAAAAGAAAATCTCCAACTTGAGCAGCATTTATATCACGTATATTTTTACCAAATTCATTGAAATGAAAAATTACATTTAGAACGTCTTTATAGTCAATCCCAAGATTATCATAAGCACCTCCATAAATTTCTCTTAACTCTTCAATAAACTCAAACTTTGTTAAGATTCTATCAACCAAATAGACTGGATACAACTCTGGGCTTAGTGGGTGTTTGTATATTAGTTTCCATTTTTCTAATTCTGAAATCACAGCAAAATGATTGTTGTCAGGTGTAAGGGCTATAGTATACCTCTCAATTTTATTTAATCTCTCTGATTTGAAGAAATATGCTAAAACAGTCTGTTGTTCCAAGGTTAATTCTCTACCATTAGTCTGCCGGAAAATATACCCTCCAAAACTTCTTAGCCACCACTCAGCTTCATCATCTAAAACTTTTCCTTTGGGAATAAATAATCCAATATCTTGTTCTGCATATAAGATATAATACGATATATCAACTTCATTTTCTAAAGCTAAATTAGTTAGAGAAGACATTCCCCAACCTTTCCCTTCCCACCTATCAAATGATTTAAGAACATCTGCAAGTCGTGGATTTTGTGCTTTAGGAATAGGTATTATTCTTCTGACAGGTATTTCGACATCGAGCCGTAAAATTTGCTCATTTCTAAATTTACCTGGATTTCTTATTTCAATATGTTTGCCAGGATCAATTGTAATATTGACAAATTTATTTACGCTGTAATCTCTGTGTGCTAATGCATTGTTTACAGTTTCCCGTATTAGTCTTTCAGGGTATTCAAAAGTGGTCTTACCACCTTTTTCTGTACTAATTCCAGTTGATATATTTGTAAATACAAATCCAATACTATTTTCAAGTAAGGAAATAATATTATCCTTATACACCTTTTTATTTGATGCAATATCTATAAGGCTTTCTACATATCCATCCACCTGGCAACGTCCTTCAATAAAATCATAAAGGGTGGTACCGCATACCAACATACCTAACAGCGATGGATGGCCATCTAATACAAATTTCTTTCTTTCAAGAAAAGACAAAGCTGAAGGAATATCAGGTTTAAGTGTTTCAACTTTCATTCCTTGATTTAACTTTTGTATGTAGTCATTTAATTTATCAACATCTAAATTTTCTATGGTAGTCTTTTGCACAATCCGTAATTCTCTTGCCAGCTCAAGTTCAATTCTTAATTCCTTTTGTTTATCAATTTCTGCCTTTAAAATTTTATGATCACCTGTAAGTTTTCGTTCATATGCATTACCACTATACATTATGTACTTTTTATCTTCAGGTAGTTTTTCTATATATAAAATACAAACTCTTCCTCCCATAAAGTCTACAATCTCAAACAAATCTGGTCTTATGAACTCTGTAAGAATAATTTGCAATCCAGTATCATAAGTAAATTGCTTTGGTATTTCTTTTAATTTACTTTCATTGTCAGAATTGAAACCTGTGAAAATATACTTTGACTTATCTTTATTTTCTTTAATTCCAATAATTACAATCCCCCCGCTTGTATTAAGAAATGCACAAATTGTTTTGTATAATTCTTTCCACTCGTCTCCGGATGAAAGGTCTTTTAATTCAAATTTTTCTGTTTCTAGGTCTTTAAAATAATCTTTCTCGATACAGTCCTGAATTTGAATTAATATTTTGTCTACTATTTTCATGAATAATATATTCAGTATTATTTTATGCTGGTAAGTTATTTAACAAAATGATTTTTAAAATGAAGTTAGGTAATTTCATTATAAGATATAAAGATTTTTGATAGTTTTAGGGCGACTATTATTTTGCTACAACCCATTTTACTCTACCCCCATCACCCTCGGAATCCTTTGCTCCAACAACATAAAATCTGCAAGCACCATCGCAGTAACCGCTTCCACAATTACCGGGGCCCGGAGGGCCACGCATAAATCGTGGCGGCCTTTAATGGAAAAACCTTCCATTTTCTCGGTTTCCCAGTTGAGGCTGTTTTGTTCTTTGGGTGTAGATGATGTTGGTTTTATGGCAATGCGGAATACCAGTTCGTTACCATTGCTGATGCCTCCTACTACCCCACCGGCATGGTTGGAGGTGGTCTTGCCTTCCATGTTTTCAATGGCATCGTTGTGCTGAACCCCAAACATTTTGGCGGCTGCAAAACCGGTTCCAAACTCAATGCCACGAACAGCAGGTATGGCAAAGATGATATGGGCCAATGATGATTCTATTGAATCAAAATAGGGTTCCCCCAAACCGACAGGCAAACCGTTTACCCTGCATTCTATTAAACCGCCCACAGAATCTTTGGCATCGATGGCGTTTTGCAGGCCTTTTTCCAAATCCCTTTCGCCGCCTATTTCGATAACTGCTGCACTGATGGTAATGCCGGGCATCATCTTTTTGGCAATAGCACCCGCAGCCACCAACCCTGTAGTAAGCCTAGCACTGAAATGGCCGCCGCCTCTAAAATCTTCGTGGCCGCCAAACTTAGCATGGGCCGTAAAATCAGCATGGCCCGGGCGGGGAAAACTCCGCTGCTTTTCGTAGTCACCACTACGGGTATTGGCATTATCGAATAGTATGGTTATTGGAAAACCAGTGGCTTTTCCGTTAAAGATGCCGCTTTTAAAAATGGGGTAATCAGCTTCCTGCCTTGGCGTGGTGCCTTTTTGTTTGCCGCCTTTACGGCGTTCGAGGTCGGGCAATAAATCTTCTGCTTTTAATGGCAATCCAGCGGGGCATCCATCAATATTAATGCCTACGCATTCGCCATGGCTTTCGCCAAAAATGTTTACCCTGAATATGCGTCCGAATGTGTTCAAAATATTGTGTTTAAATTTCGTGAAACGTGAGTAATAAGTTATGCATTAAGGGTTCAAAGCTGAAACAGTGGCAAAGTTTGCTACGCAACAATTGACTGAAAGAATACATCTGATATATGATCAAACCTCACTACTCTACACCTATTATTTCTCCATCTACTGTTTGTATATATACTTCACCTTCTTCTCCCTTCAACGATGCCTTTAGTAATTGAGAAATAAGAAATAATTTTAGTAAAATATTATCATCAGAGCCATAGTGTACAATTTTCCCATTAGCATAAATCAGTTTTGCTTCTACAAATCCATCTTCTTCTCCACCAAAGCCAAACCAATTAATTATTGTATTGGATTTTAATTTTATCAACTCTCCTGTAATAGGATTTGTGGCAGAAAAAAACTGTTGTCGTCAATTGACAGTTCGGGGTCGTTCCTAACTAAAGTTTCAATATCCTCGGGTTCAATCTGATTTTGCTGCCGATACTGTTCTTCTATTCGTTGTATTAAAACTTGATACCCATGTGGATTTTTTGATTTTGAATTGTTCACTTTCTAAAAAATTACGTAATATATGTGCTAATATATACTTCCGTTATTTTTTTATATTGATATGGTTCAGCAATTCATTGGCATTTACCCAGGCACCTACATTAACCTGACTTCTCAATAAAGAAAACAATGTAGATTTTCCAGAGCCATTAGAACCGGCAATTACACGAAGCCTATTTATAGACATCTATTTTTTAGTTGATTTAGTTGATAGTATTTTCCTTGAGCCATCTTTATATAACTCAATTACTTCTCCGTTTTCGCCAACCACAATAGGTAAATTCAATGCGAAATTTTCTTCTCTAACTTTTGGACCTAAGTCTTTTCCTAACTGGATAAGTTGCTTAATATCTTTTGAAACATTTTTCATAATTAAACTGAATTAGATCAAAGTTAACCGTTTATAATTTTTAATGAATGATAGAACTTTCCGACGTCTATAGTCACTTTTATCTGTCATACAAATGATTCATTTTCAATTAACTCATTCTCCATCATTCCTCATCCAGATACATAAAATAAAACTTCCATTTTCCTTTTACTTTTTTAAACTGCATGTCGCCGATACGCATATTTCCGGGGCTGCTGTATTCGTAATCTTTTACCGGAATAATAGTTCTACTTTCTATTTGTTGCTGATGTGTGCCGTCACCAACGCCCCCATCTATGGGCAAATATTTTTTTAGCATTGCAATAATTTTTGCCTTCGGAATTTTACGGATTGGGTCGCTATCCATGGTACCTCTAACGCTGACAGGATATTGTGTTAAGGAATCTAAAGCAGCTATATCTAAGGCCAGCACTGCTTTTCTAAAGGCGGGCCAGTGAGCATCGAAGCTTTTATCTCGTTTTTGGGAGTAAGAAGTGATTGAGATGAACACCGTAGCAATCAGCAAAAAATGTTTCATACCTATAAAATATTTCCCCCAAGATACTTGATGTGTTCGTAAAAATCAGGGTATGATTTGTTGATAGCTTCAGCCCCTTCAATGGTGGTTGCTCCATCGGCTTTTAATGCGGCTACAGCACATGCCATCGCAATGCGATGATCGTGGCGGCTACTTACTTCGGCACCTGTTAACCCCTTGCCGCCATCAATAATCATCAGGTCGTCCTGCAGGGTTATGGCTACGCCCATTTTGCCAAATTCTTCCTGCAATGTAAGGCCACGGTTACTTTCTTTATGTGCCAAACGGCTTACGCCCTGGATGACAGATTTACCATTGCAATAAGCTGCCAAAGCCACCAATGGCGGAAATAAATCAGGGCAGTCAGTCGCATCAAAATGAAATGGCTTTAATGCTGCAGAACCAATCTCTATCTGCTCCGGCTGAACAGAAATAATGGCACCGCTATCGATGATGGCTTTCAAAACGGCTTTGTCCGCCTGGGTTGAAAAAACATCCAAACCTTTTACAGTAATATTACCAGCCACGGCACCTGCTACAAGGAGAAATGCTGCTCCACTCCAATCGCCTTCTACAGTGTAAGCCTCCCCAAACCCCTCCACCATTTCTGCCCCCTCCGCCCACTGAAGGGCGGACTGGCATCCCCCCAATAGAAAAATGAATTCTTCGTAATTCTTGTTTTCGGGGACGTTCATACCAAAGTCTTTCATCACTTTTAGGGTAAGGTCGATATAAGGTTTGCTTTTAAGGTTTTTTACTTTTATAATTACAGTTTTCGGCTCTCCCTCCTTTGGAGGGAGGTGGTGGGAGGCTGCTGCTGCATAAGCCATTAGTAAACCGGTAAGAAACTGCGAACTAAGAGAGCCATCAATCTCAATATTTTGAGGCTGCAAAGGGCCTTTTATGTTTAGGGGAAGTTTACCGCAGTTGGATTTTATTTCAATTCCAATGTTTGGAAAAATTTCATCAAAGAAATCCATGGGTCTTGTAGGCAAACTACCTTCACCTATAATGGTTATTGGCTTATTGCTCAAAGCTGCTATGGGTGTAAACATGCGGATGCTGAGGCCGCTTTCGCCGCAGTTGATTTCCTGCGAAGCAGGATTTACACCGTCACTTTGAATTACTATATTATCGCTGAACGTTTCAATTGTAGCGCCCAGTTTTTGGATAATATCCAATGCCGCTTTATCATCATTTGAGTAGCCGGGATTCTTAATCGTAGATCTTCCATTGGTCAGCAAAGCCGCTGCACAGGCCCGCTGCATGGAGCTTTTAGAGGTGGGCGCTTGTATGGTGCCAGTAAGGGTGGAAGGGGTTATGGTAACTTTCATTAATTTTTAAAGAGGTTCTAATTCATCATATAAATCAGTAAACATTTCAATCATTTTTTGGGCTAAAGCTTCGTAATCACTATTACTTTTATTTACCAAAAGCATTGCACTATTTTTTGTGCTGAAATATCGCTTAAATTGAAATGGACTAGGAAATGCATCCATTACATATTAGTAGATTCTATATCGGGTTGTATTTACTTTAGATTCGGAGTAATTTTTTGTAATTGTGTGTGCACCTACATATGCAAATGAAGCCAGTGGATTTTCCTCTAAGAGTTTCAACATGATGTTGATACAAGTACGAATGATAGGTGCAAAATCAAAATCATTCAAAACAATACTAAAACGATTCTCCTGACTTTTCTTGTCCGCTGGAAAAAACTTTATAGCATAAACATTTAGTTCATACAAATCTGCAATAACAATATACCTCCGTTTGGATGTCCGAAACTGAAAAACGTATTCGGCTTATAGATAATCTTTATTCTTAGGGCTTCGTTGAATTAATGAGAAAGGAAAACTTGATTCGAACATGAGCTACATTAAAAATTTATAGGCAGAATTTCGGCGTCTCATTATCGCCTCATCAGAAATAGTTTCTACAAAGTATTTCTTTCCGTTTTTCTTATTGTCTATCACTAATGCTGTAACAGATGGGTCGCATTCTCTTACAATAGATTCTTCTATTTTTTTCTGCTGCTTTTTTATTTTATTTACATGTCCTGTTGTTTCCATAATTCAAATTTAACCCGTTTCCTTTATAATTCCGCCAACATTTTTTCCAAATCTGTTATCGCAATCTGCTGTACCACTGCCTTTCCAACCTTCTCCAGCAGCACATAATTCATAGATGTTCTTTCTCTCTTCTTATCCATTTGCAGCATTTTAAACACCTCGGTTTTATCAAAAGCTGCGTTGGTTGGCAGACCATATTGTTCAAAAGCTGCAATTACTTTAGCTGTTTCTTTAAAGCCCGTAAGCGTTTCGGAAAATACACTTGCTGCTACCATGCCCACAGCTATTGCTTCGCCATGGCTAAGGCCATATAGGTTCTCTATGGCATGGCCCAATGTATGTCCAAAATTCAGTAAGCGTCTTTCGCCTTGTTCAAATTCATCGGCTTTTACTACTTCGGCTTTTATGGTAGCATTGCGGCGAATCAATGCACTCATCAGCTTTGCATCTTTTTTATACTCGCTGATTTTATGAGCCATCAATTGCCTGAACATAGCCGCATCTTTTATGCAGCCATGTTTAATAATTTCTGCAAAACCATTGATCCATTCGTTGGCTGGTAAAGACTTTAATAAGGCAATATCATAAAGCAAAAACTCCGGCTGATTGATTGTTCCAACAAGATTTTTGTACAAACCAACATCCACACCATTTTTACCACCAATGGCTGCATCTACCATGGCCAGTACTGTTGTGGGTACAAAACCAAAACGAATACCACGCATATATATACTTGCAGCATAACCCGTCATGTCGGTAACTACGCCACCGCCTACACCTACAAGTAACGTTTTTCTATCGGCACCTGCGGTAATGAGCTGCCCCAACAAATCGTCAACCGTTGATTGTTGCTTATGGGGTTCTCCAGCTTTCAGCACAATGGTTTTCCATGGACTGAATTTCTTTTTGTGGTGCTTAAAAACATTTTCATCGGTTACAATGATGGCATGGCTATCGCCAATGATTTTTTCCAAATAGGCAAACTCAGCATCGAAGTAAAATGTGGTTTGCTTTTTGGAGAATTGGTATGTCTTTTTGGTCATTAGATTTTGGGGCTAGTGGTTAGTGGGAAATAGCGAGTAGGGGGACATGGCATGGGAAAATAGCAGAGTGGTGTTGTTATTTTAAAGTTTTTAAGCATTTTAACCTTGTTAGCCTACTGGCAATTTACCACTCCCTACTAGCCACTTACCGCTCCCTACTCACGTTGCTTAACTATTCATAACCTTATTCTGATGATTGATACTTTCCATGTGTACAGCATCCAGGTATTTGGTAATAAACTCTGCACTAAGGCCTAATACACCAGCCTTTTGTGTGGCACGTTCCAATATTTCGTTCCAGCGGTTGGTTTGTAAAATGGTTACACTGTTGTTCTTTTTATACTCTCCTATTTTATCGGCAATCTTCATACGTTGGCCAAGTATCTGCATCAGTTCATCATCTAACTGATTTATCTGCTGACGCATTTTTTCTAAGGCTGTATGAAAATCCTCTGAAGCTACATTTTCCTGACGCCAGATAATATTACTGAGCATTTCACCCAATACCTCAGGGGTAATTTGCTGCTTGGCATCGCTCCATGCATTGTCTGGATCTATGTGGCTTTCAATAATCAATCCGTCAAAATCTAGGTTAATGGCTTGCTGTGCCACCGCTTGTAATATATCTCTGCGGCCACAAATATGGCTTGGATCATTAATCATCATCAGCCCAGGATTGCGGCGTTTCATTTCAATGGCTAGGTGCCACATGGGTGCATTGCGGTATTCGGTATTGCCATAAGATGAAAACCCACGGTGTATTAAACCTACCTGTTGCACCCCGGCACGCTGTATTCTTTCTACTGCACCACTCCATAATTCCAAATCGGGGTTTATAGGATTTTTTATCAATACAGGCACATCCACTCCTTTAAGAGCATCGGCTATTTCCTGAACACTGAAAGGGTTTACGGTGGTTCTTGCGCCAATCCAAAGTACATCTACATCAAAGTGTAATGCATCTTCTACCTGCTTGGCTGTGGCTACTTCTACAGTTACCGGAAGGCCGGTTATTTTACGGGCCTGCTGCATCCATGGCAAACCTTTTGTGCCAATGCCTTCGAACAATCCGGGCTTGGTACGTGGCTTCCAAATCCCGGCTCTCAGCATATCTACTTTACCCGTTTTGGCCAGGCGGGTAGCGGTTTCTATTACTTGTTCTTCTGTTTCGGCACTGCATGGGCCGCTGATAATCAGTGGTCGTTTGCCCCACGTATCCTGAACGATTTGCTTCATTGTTTTTGTTGCTTCCATACTAGGATTTTATGATTTTTTGATTTTTTGATGGTTTTATTATTTGATAATATGATTAATGTGTTGTTATGATTTTAGTTATAATAATGGAATGGGCTTCATAGTAGCAATCAGTTGAACGGAGCGTCGCCAATGTCGCCTCATCAGGGAACAAAAGCCTGGCTCCAAAAATTATTTCAAAATCCGTTTTATTTCGTTTGCTCCGATTATCAACTCTTTTAAATGGTCACTGTTTTCATTTTCTAAACAGCTCTTAAATTTTGCAAGCTGGTTAATGTGCTCGTTTAATACGTCGAGGATATTTTCCCTGTTTTGCATAAAAATAGGCACCCACATGGCTGGGTTGCTCTTGGCCAAACGAACCGTACTTTCGAAACCACTGCTGGCCATTTCGAAAATGGTATCTTCTTCTTTTTCTTTTTCCAGCACCGTATTGGCCAATGCAAACGAAGTGATATGCGATATATGGCTAATGTAAGCTACGTGCATATCGTGTGCATCTGCATCCATATTAATCAGATGCATACCTATTTGTCTATACATCTCCTCTGTAGCTTGCAAGGCATCTGTATCGCTTTTTTCGGTTTCGCATATTACACAGGTTCGGCCAATAAATGCATTTTTTACTGCAGCTTCCGGGCCGCTAAATTCTGTGCCCCACATGGGGTGGCTTGCCACAAACCTGCTTCGCATTGGGTGGCTACTAAGAGTATTGCATAAAGCACCTTTTGTGGAACCTGCATCTACCACTATTTGCTTATCGGTAACCAGGTCCATAATGGTTTGCATAATAGGTAGCGTTGTATCTACTGGTATGGCCACATAAATTAAATCAGCTTTTTTAACAGCTTCTTCCAGCGGCAACATTTCATCTACAAGGCCCAGCTCTAAAGCCTTATCACCACTGGCTTTGGTGCGGCATACGCCAATAACATGCTTTACTAATCCCCGGTCTTTTAAGGCAATGCTTAAAGAACCGCTTATTAATCCTACGCCTACTATGGTTATGGTGTTGAACAAATTATGAATTATGAATTATGAATTATGAATTATGAATTATGAATTATGAATTATTACATTTTCCATTATCAATTAAAAAATTATAAATTGCTGGCTTTTACCCTCTCTATACTCTCTTCTATTTTTTCTTCTTTGCAGCATAGGCTTATCCTTACATATCCATCTCCTGCGGTGCCAAAAATACCTCCTGGGGTGATGAAGACATTGCTACCGTATAATACCGTATCGCTTAATTCGTAACCTGTATTGTATTGCGAAGGAATTGTAGCCCATACAAACATGCCTACCTGATTCTTACTGTATGAGCATTTGAGCAAATCCAGCAATTGAAACATTTTAAGACGGCGTTGTGCATACACTACATTTACACTGTCGTACCAATCTTTACCAAGGCTTAAAGCCTTTGCAGCAGCAAGTTGTACGGGTAAAAACATGCCACTATCCATATTGCTTTTAAAACGAAGTACCTCATCAATCCGCAGCTTATTTGCTATCATCATACCCACTCTCCAGCCAGCCATGTTTTGGCTTTTGCTCAGGCTGTTTAGTTCTATTATTACATCTTTTGCACCCTCAATACTTAGCAGGCTCATCGGTTCATTATTCAAAATAAAACTGTAGGGATTATCGTGAATTATTAGAATATTATGCTTTTTGGCGAAGGCAATCAGTTGTTCAAATAGTTCTTTAGAAGGCAACTGGCCGGTTGGCATTTGCGGATAGTTTACAAACATTAGCTTAACATCATTTGTATTGATAGATACTAAATCTGGAAACCAATTATTATCCGCAGTCAATTCGTAATCCACACAGGTTCCGCCTGCTAATTTTACTGCACTTCGGTAAGTTGGGTAGCCAGGGTTTGGTAGCAGCACTTTGTCACCTTCGTTTAAATACGTCATGCAGATGTGCATAATGCCTTCTTTGCTACCAATCAGTGGCAATATTTCTGCATCGGGATTTAGCTCTACGCTGTACCATTTTTGGTACCAATCTGCAATGGCCTGCCGCAGCACAGGCGAACCTTTATAGCTCTGATAGGCATGGGTTGTAGGTTTGGCACTTTCTTCCTGCAATGTTTTAATCACATCGGGGTGCGGAGGTAAATCGGGGCTACCAATGCCAAGATTGATAACGTTTTTACCAGCCTTGTTCATATCGTCTATCTCTCTCAGTTTGGTACTGAAATAGTATTCGCCAATGCCTTCGAGTCGTTTAGATGTAGTCAAATTTGTTTGGTTTTTTTTAGTTTACGAGTTTAAAAGTTCCATTGTTCACATGTTCTATTGTTCACAAGTTCTTTTGTGCAGGCATGGCTTACTTTTTTTATACTTGTAAACATGTGAACAATGAAACTTCTGAACCAAAATCATCCTTTCTTATACACACCTAATATTTTTATTTCTTCTGTAAATGGTTTTATGGTATCCATTACGGCTTCAAATTGATTCCTGGTTTCAATTTCCATATCGGCATGAAAACTATATTTCCAATCGCTGCCGGGTATGGGCATGCTTTGCAGTTTACTCAGGTTAATGCCGCCTTCGGCTATTTTGGTAAGTACTTTTGCCAGGCTGCCTTTGCTATGGTCGGTGTTAAATATAATAGATGCCTTATCAGGATTTTGTACCATCAAAGCCTTATCCGGCCTTTGTAAAATAAGAAATCGGGTATAGTTGTTTTTAAGGGTGTGGATGTTTGGTGCTATCATTTCTAACTGAAATAAATCGGCAGCAAGCTTACTGGCAATGGCGGCAATGTGCTTGCTTTTATGCTGGTGAATATGCTTGGCACTTAGGGCAGTATCCTCTGTTTCTATCAGTTTCCAATTGTACTTTTCTAAAAAATCGATGCATTGTAAAATAGCCATTGGGTGGCTATGCACCTCCCTAATATCTTCCAGTTTTATACCGGGATTTACCAGCAGGTTCTGTTTTATTTGTAAATAAACTTCGCCTGTTACTACTAAATTGGCCTTTTGCAACAAACTATAATTGGGTAGTATGCTACCTGCAATAGAATTTTCAATAGCCATTACGCCTCCATCGCTTTCTTTTTTATTAGCGGCTATTTTTACCACATCTCTAAAAGTGGCGCAGGGCAGCACTTCCACATTTTTACCAAAATATTGCCTGGCTGCCACCTGGTGAAAACTGCCTTCGTAACCCTGGATGGAAACTTTTAGAGCACCCTCATTTTGCCCCCTCCGCCCCCTAAAGGGGGAACTGGATGTTTTCAGTTCATTGGATAATGATAAATCAGTTGAGCGTTCCATCTTTTTGTTTTGTATTTCCATTTTGCCTTTTACCAAAATAAAAATCCCAGCCTTTTGGGCCGGGATTCTTTATGTTGAGTAATTTTTAATCTTATTTCACTTTCAACAAAAGCATTCCCGGCTTCTTACTAAAATAGTAGAAGTAAAAAGTAAAGAATGTAAAATATGCCTTTGCTGCGTTCATAAATCGAAAGTATAGTATAGTGTTTTAATGGACAAAATTATTTTCAAACTTTTTATAAATAGGTTGAATTTTATCTACCAAATAGCAAGAACGGTTATTATTTTTTAAATGGATTGTGAATTTTGTTGGCCATTATTTGGAAAAAGAAGCATTTATTTTATTCTGCAACTGCTCGTTTCTTTAGCCTTAAAAGCCATTTTACTAAAGGTCTAAAAAACCAAATAGGATTACTACTGCTGAACGGAGTCCCGTAATGCTACGGAATTAAAACGTTCGCCAATGTCGCTCCATCAGGGCACGGCTTTCGCTGGGTTTATAAAACAAAAAAAAGTAACCACATTGTGGTTACCTTTTTTTAGAGGTAAGCTTACTAATCAACTAATCTTCAGATTTACGACGATCACCAGTATCCGCATCGTTCATTCTTATTTTGCGGCCTTTGTACATTTTACCATCAATGGATTTAATCATTTTGTTCATTGATCCACTTTCCACTTCTATCCAGCTGTTCATATCCCGCATATCTATTTTGCCAAGAGCTTCTTTTTTAAGGTCGCTCATGTCTAGCACAAATTGTAAAAAACTGGCTTTATAAAATCCATCTTTTGTACCTAGGTTTACAAACAAACGGCTGTAACCTGTAGCTCCACGGCTAAAGGTGCGGCCTTGTGTATCACGGTCACGGTCTCTTGGTGCGGCACTTCTTTCGGCATCTCTAATTGGCATCCTTTCTCGGCCAGTTGTACTACGCCTGTCTTCCTGACGTAAATTTAAATCGGC
>JAYUOV010000057.1:0-2196 GCA_043760535.1 Chitinophagaceae bacterium | reverse complement strand
TATGGGGTTAGTTTGATACGCTACATTATTTTTAGCGTAGATATATTCTTCTAATCCATGTAATTCAATATAAATCCGGGATAAACCCGGATTTATTGTGATCCCGCTGGTCCAAATGACTCCTTTGGAGGACTTCCCGCTATCCAGCGGGATAAACTTCTCGTCCACATGATTCAATAAAAAATCCGGGATAAACCCGGATTTACTGTGATTCCGCTGGGACTCGAACCCAGGGCCCATACATTAAAAGTGTATTGCTCTACCAACTGAGCTACGAAATCTTCCTTTATTATTTCGGAGTGCAAAAATAGGGGCAGGATGTGTTACACCCAAATTTTTTTAAAATTGAGTTATCAACACTATGTTGCTAAAATTAATTTGTAGCTTAAAAAAAGATAAAAAGTACAGTAACAGCAAACCTTTAAAGTGTTTTTTAATGGTAAAAATGGGGTTAGAATATCAATACCGGATTAAGAAAAATATCGCTTAATGGCATTTGTTTTAAATGCCTTTCTTATTGCCACTGCCAGTAAATAGAAAAATGTATAAAAATGATAAAAAATAGGTGAGGTAAAATATGTTTGATGCTTTAGCTAGTAATGGTGCTACAGTATGTGTGATTAAAAATTATTTTCACACTTACAGCTGCTTGGGGTATCGTAAATATCAAGAAACCACGTACGTTCTTTTGCACATTAAGCATGGTCTAAAAATAATTTAGCCTTAGGTGTTTTTTTAAGTAAAAAGCGGTCTATTTTAATTTTACTTAAATTAAAATGGCAAACTGCTTGCAAAGAATTATAAAAAAAATAGCAGCGGTTATCAGCCTGTAATCTCATAGAATTAGCCCTTATTTTTGTCCCTAAAATATTGCTATATGAAAATAAACGAAGTATATATTGTTAGTGCCGTTCGTACCCCAATAGGAAGTTTTGGAGGTTCTTTAAAAGATGTAAGCGCTACCATGCTGGGAGCCATAGCCATAAAAGCTGCTGTAGAAAGGGCAGGTATAAAAGCGGCAGAAGTGCAGGAAGTTTTGATGGGTAGCGTAATACAGGCAGGGCTTGGGCAGGCACCGGCAAGGCAGGCTGCTATGTTTGCTGGTTTGCCCAATACTGTTCATTGTACCACCGTTAATAAGGTGTGTGCCAGCGGCATGAAAACCATTATGCAAGCGGCCCAATCTATAATCTTGGGCGATGCGGATGTAATAGTGGCTGGCGGTATGGAAAGTATGAGCAACGTACCTTATTATTCTCCTAATACCCGCTGGGGTAACAAGTATGGCGATGTAAAACTGGTAGATGGCCTTGCCAAAGATGGCCTTACCGATGTGTACGATGGAAAAGCCATGGGTTGTGCTGCAGACCTTTGTGCCGCCGAAAATAGCATCAGCCGCTACGAGCAGGATGCTTTTGCCATAGAAAGCTACAAACGAAGCCAAGCCGCATGGGCTACCGGAAAGTTTGATGCAGAAATAGTACCTGTGCCTTTACCACAGAGAAAAGGCGACCCGATACTATTTGCTAAAGATGAAGAAGCATGGAATGTGAAATTTGAAAAGATACCCGAACTGAAACCAGCTTTTGAGAAGGATGGAACCGTAACTGCTGCCAATGCCTCTACCATGAACGACGGTGCAGCAGCATTGGTGCTAATGAGCAAAGAAAAAGCAGATGCTTTGGGCATTAAGCCACTGGCAAAAATTATTGGCTATGCCGATGCCGAACAGGCACCTGAAAAATTTACTACCACTCCAGCAATTGCTTTGCCAAGGGCAGTAGCTAAAGCCGGCCTGCAAATGTCCGATCTTGATTTTGTAGAACTGAATGAAGCTTTTAGCGTGGTGGGTATTGTAAATTCAAAACTGATGGGCCTTGATGCTGCCAAAGTAAATGTTCATGGCGGGGCGGTTTCGTTAGGCCACCCATTAGGATGCAGCGGTGCTAGAATTATTGTAACCCTTATTAGTGTGCTAAGGCAAAATAACGCCAAATATGGCGGTGCGGGTATTTGTAATGGGGGAGGGGGCGCTTCTGCAATTGTGATTGAAATGATGTAAATCAGTCAGAAGTTTACATAGCCCAATATTATTAACCCTTATATGTTTGTTTCCAGTTCATCCTACACATTAATCCGAGGGGCGTGTAGGGAGGCGTAGCCGACCGGAACGCCCCTCGGATTAATGTCGCCAAA
>JAYUOV010000056.1:0-18740 GCA_043760535.1 Chitinophagaceae bacterium | reverse complement strand
TTTCATTTTCATAGCTAAAGCATTACAAAAATTGTGCCAAAAAAGATTGCAAATATATGATTATCAAATACTTAGACTTTAAAGACAGACTCTAATTAATAAGTTACCACCACCTGCATATCTTCTTCACTACTGCCCAGTGCCGTCGCTGCTGCATTACTAATGCTGAGCAGGAGAAACTCATTTTGTTTCATAGCAGGAAGTTCGCCCAGCACTTTGGCAAAAAGTGTTTTGTTGGTAGCTTTTGTTGTAATTTTTACAATGGTGCCAGCAGCTACGTTATTCATAAGCACATAAAATTTATCATCGTTCCAGCCGCTGGTACTTTTAAAAATGGCCGATTTGCCAGTAACAGAATGAATAGCTGTACTAGAAAATTGCGAACTGAAAGCACTTTTCAAAATTTGTGGCGTTGCAGTATTCACCACTTTTGCACTAGCATCCAAAATGGGTTCTTTTACAATAGTAGCCTCGGGTTCGGCTTTTTTTACCATTTCTTTTTTTGGCGGTGTTACTTCTTTTATTGCCTCCTTTACAGCTACTGGTATTACAGCTACCGGTTTTTGTATGGCTGTTTTAGCGGGTGCAATAGCTATAGCCTGGGCTTCTGTATCTTTTAAATAGCCAACCAGTATTTCTTGGCCTATGTTAACATTGTCTGTGGTTAGTTTATTTATTTTTTTTAGTGTGGGCAGTTCCATATTGTTAAAGCTGGCAGCTATGCGGTAAAGCCCTTCTTTGGGCGGTACTGTGTAAAATACTTTTTTGCAAACAGTACATGGCGTTACAAAAAGATTGGCTTTTGTTAATGGAATTTTTATAGCCTTACCCAATTGTAAGCCTATGTTTTTATCTAATTTATTAAATGCGGCTAATTCTTTTGGTGCTATGCTAAAGCTGCGGCCAAGGCTAAATAGCGATTCGCCGGCAGCTACTGTTTTAGTAATGTAGGGCTTGCCATTTTCGGTAGCTGCTATTATTTTTTCCTGCCCCGCTGCGGCAGTTGAAATGAGTAAGATTAAATAAAAAATTGGTCGCATGGTAGTGTTTTAAATAAGAAAACAAATATAGGAACACAGGGTATCATTCACGGCTGATTTACCAAAGGGTAAATTGCAGTTGTAACATTAAAAGACAAACTAGAACTAAGGCCATTGTTTAAATAATTTTTTATTTACAAAGCTCTAATATCACATGTTTTTTAACGAGCAGTAGTAATGTGGTTCAATAAATTTTTACGAAATAATAAGTACAACATAAAACCTACTGCTGCCAGCAAAAGACCGCCAGTAAAAAATTGGGTATTTACTACAATACATCCATATACTACCATTGCCAAGCCGCCCACAATATGAACCAGGCAGGTAAGTTTTATTATACCCATTTCGGTTGTAGGCAGTAGCAGCATTACACTACAAAATAGTACAAATAGCAGAGATGAATAAATCAATATTTTATGGAAATCGTACATTCCAGAATAAGCTTTAGTGCCATCTGTAGTAGTAGGCGTAAAGCCAAAAGCAGAAATGATAACCGGCGTGTTGTAAACAATAAAAATTACATAGCAGGTAAATGAAAGCCATAAAATGCTATTCACCCATTTTTGCCCTCTAAAAAAAAATGGTTTACGATGGGCCACCAATCTTACCCAGCCGATAATACTGCCTGTTATGGAAATGGAACCCACAATAAAACCAATCAGCATCATTAATATTTCTAAGTGCCCAAAGTGGCTAAAAATAAAAACAAAACCAGGTAGTTCTTCTTCTAAATCAGCAGCAAAAACAAGGCCGGAGTCTTCAATAAACTGAAGTGTGTAAACCAATAAGATGATGGCACAAATTCCACTCAGAAAAAAGAACAGATGGATGAATAAGCGAAGCCCATTCCTTTGGTTTATAATTACAATACCCCATGCCGATATAAAGCCAGCTACCAATACAATAAATAGTATAGGATGCTGTATAACAGAAACATTATCTGAATTTCTATAAAGTAATAAAGTGCCCATTACGCAAAGCGAAATGCCAGAAGCTGCTATTAGGCTTCCTGCTTTCATACTGGCAGTATTGCCCAGAATATTTACACCCAATATAAAAACGGTCGATGCGATAACAAGAATGATTAGAAGCACTTTTTTTATTTATTTTGGATGATTTTAAATGCATCCCACTTTACTTTTCACTAGTAAAGATTGGCAGTAAGAAAGCACTCTACCTACTCATACTCGAAGGCCAGTATTCCTCTGCCACGCCAAATTTAGATGGTTTAGGGCCCATAGTAATTTCCCACTTACCGCCTTTCATCATATCCGCATGTCGGATAAAACAATTGCTATATTCCGCCTCGTTCCAAGTAATTTTTTGGATGTACTTATTTTTTAAACTGTTACCGATAACGGTAAGGTTAAAGATTTTTTTGTTGGGCAAATAAATAGTGGCATCATCTATCAGCGGGCTGCCAAAAACATATTCTCCGTTTGCGGGGTTCATCGGGTACATACCTAATGCACTCCATACGTACCAGGCACTCATTTGGCCGCAATCTTCGTTGCCACTCAGTCCTGCTGGTGTGTTGTTGTACATCTGTGCCATTATTTCTCTCGTTTTTTCTGCAGTTTTCCACTGCTGTCCAAGTGCTGCAAACATGTATGCAATATGGTGGCTAGGTTCGTTACCATGTGCATATTGCCCTATCATACCGCTTATATCGCTGCTTACATTAGCACCATTCATTTTACTGCTTATGGTAAAAAGCGAATCGAGTTTCTGCAAAAGTTTATCGGCACCGCCCATTAACCGGGCATAGCCTTTTACATCATGTGGTACAAAAAAAGTGTGCTGCCAGGCTGTGCCTTCTATGTACATACCCTTGTCATCATGCTCACTGTAATAGGGGTCAAAAGGTTCTACCCAATTACCATTACTATTTCTGGCACGGAAAAATCCAGATTTACGATCGAATAAAAACTGGTAGTTGGCGGCACGCTTCATAAACAAATCGTAGTCATCGTATTGTTTCAGCTTTTTGGCCACCTGTGCTATACACCAATCATCGTAAGCATATTCTAAAGTTATGGTTACGCTGTGGCCAAATTTATCCTGCGGCACATAGTTGTACTGGCGGTACGCATCGGTGCCACGTATATTTTGCATGGCACTGTTACGCATGGCCACATAAGCCATCTCCCAATCAAAACCACGAATGTTTTTTAAGATGGCATCGGCAATTATGGGTACACTATGGTAACCCGTCATGGTATTGGTTTCGTTAAAGCCCAAATCCCAAACCGGCAGTGATCCGTATTGGTTGTAAAAAGCCATAAAACTGTTGATAATATTGGGTACCAGTTCTGTTTGTGTAATAGTAAGTAGCGGATTGGCACCCCGAAAAGTATCCCATAAGCTCTGTACGCTAAATATGAGGCCTGTCTTCGATTTTTCCACCTGTGCTATGGCATTTTTATATTCTCCTTTTGCATCGCTAAAAATTACAGGAGCCAGGTAGGTATGATATAATGCGGTGTAAAAAGTTTGCATTAGTTGTTTGTTGGCA
Source organism: Chitinophagaceae bacterium (assembly GCA_043760535.1). GTDB lineage: Bacteria > Bacteroidota > Bacteroidia > Chitinophagales > Chitinophagaceae > JAZKFT01. Next base: position 15,185 of record JAYUOV010000056.1, on the reverse strand, counting down.
CTATGTATCTGCACTTTTCCCAACTCTCTTTCCCACACGCTTTCGGCCTGCTGCTTTACCTGCTCAAAGTTCCATCCGGGTATCTCTTTCAAAGATTGTTTGGCTCCATCTATACTGGCAAAACTAATACCCACTTTCATGGTTACCCGTTCGTTGGTTTTGGTGGCAAACTGCAAACAGGCAAGCACTTTTTTTCCTTCGCCATCTTCTTCTGGTGCCAGTTTTTTGCCATCGGCAAAAACGGTCAGTTTTTTAACTGCTTTATTTAGTTGAATAGCAAAAAACACCCATTGCTCTTTAGCCCAGCCGGTACTTTTTCTCCAACCGGTAAATGTGCTGTCGTTTATTTGTGCAAAGTAGCAATCGGTAGGGCGGTCCCAGTTTATAGCAAAGCCAAGATCTAGCCGAATCATGGCATTTTGCGAAGCAGGAAATGTGTATTTGTGCATACCACAACGGGGAGATGCCGTAAGCTCGGCCCATATATCGCTGTCTTGCAAATGCACGGCATAGTAACCAGGCGAAGCAGTTTCCTTTGTATGTGTATATCTACTTTTTATCGGCAATGTATCGGCCATGCGTCCTATTGAGGGCATTACAGAAATATCGCATAAATCGCCAATGCCAGTGCCGCTGAGGTGCGTATGGCTAAAGCCCTGAATGATAGAATCGGAGTAGTGGTACCCGCTGCCCCAATCCCAGCCTTGTGTGCCATTATCGGGGCTTAACTGCACCATGCCAAATGGCAATGTAGCGCCTGGGTAAGTATGGCCATGGCCGCCAGTGCCAATAAAAGGGTTTACAAAATTAATAAGTCTGGTCTGTGAAAAAAGTACACCATACGTGGTGAGTAATAAATAAATCATTAACAGTTTTTTCATAACTTAAACATTTTTTTTGTGCAAATTAATGGTTCGGCAATTAAGAAAATACACAGCTTAGCCATGCCTATGCTTCACTATTGTTTGTACACATCTTTAGCTAAAAAGCATAGTAACATACACCTGCAGGGCGGCTTCAAAACAAAAGCCCTTTGAAAAATCTCAAAGGGCTTTTGTTTTATTTTAGGAAAAAATATTAAAAAGGTAAATCATCTACGGGCTCAGTAACCTCGTTGGCAGCAGGTACGCTGCTATAACTGCTCTGCTGTGGTTGCGGCTGGGCCGGTTGTTGCTGATAGCTATTGCCGTTATTATTGCTGTTATTATTATTGTTATAACTGCTTTGCTGTGTTGCCTCATTAGAACCTTCTGGTTTACTGCCAAGTAACTGAACATTGGATACTCTTAGTGAGAGGTTGGAACCAGAGGTGCCATCATTTCGAGTAAACTGGCGTACTTCTGGTGCACCTTCCACAAAAATTAATGTGCCTTTTTTTAAGTAGGGGGCTATGGCAGTTCTGTCTGTCCAATAGGCACAATCTACCCAAATGGTTTTTTCATTCTGTACACCCTGGCTGTCTTTATACTTTTCAGTGTGCGCCACGGTAAAATTGATAACGCTTTTTCCGTTAACCAAATTTGTGATGGAATCTTTTCCAAGATTTCCGATAACCTGTAACTTAATCATAGTGCTCGTTTTTATTGTTTAAAATTATTTTTGAAGCATAAAGGTAGTAGCATTTTTTTGACAACCAAATTTATTTTGCTAAATATTTTGGGGAATGTTTTTTATTTACTAAAAATATATTTTGTAAAAAAATCCTGCTCAGGCTTGGTTATGGTAAAAATACGGGTCTGCCTTATACTCCATGGGAGCTTAATTTTTCTGAAACGTCCAACTAGGTTTTTTGAGTGGGTGGTATCATAATAATGATCTAGCTATTTCTTAAAAAATACCACACCGTCTTCTCCTTTTTTCACTGCCATTATTCCTACGTATCAATAATTACCTGTAAACGGTTTTGTAGGGTTGCTTTAGTTTTTTTTGCTGGTAGCATTATTCGCTGTTTTTTGCACCCGCCACACGGTTTAATTTAACTCTTACAATTGGGTGGTAATTGCCACTAACTTTACCCCGAAATGAAAGGGTAATTAATGCTTCATTATATCTTCAAAATGCTTTTAGACTGGTAACAAAAAGTGTTTTCAGTGAACAGGGTTAGGTTTTCTCAAATTTAACCTTAACTCCTCAATCATGAAACTTAAACCTTAAACCTATCCTTCTGAGACCTGAACCTACTTTTAAATTAATAAATCAATAAACTATTCTGCCATCATTTCTTTTACCACTCTTACCACATCTTCTTTATTAGGTTTGCTAAAATAGTCGCCATCGCTGCCGTAAGCGGGCCTATGTGGTTGTCCTGTTAGCGTTCGTGGTGCCACATCCAGCCATTTATAGCCTCCCTGCTCTTCCATCACTTTATTAAACATGTATGCTGCTCCGCCACCTGGCACATCTTCATCCACAAATAAAATGCGGTTGGTTTTTTTAAGCGATGCAAGAATGGCATGGTTGGTATCAAAAGGCAGCAACGTTTGTACATCTACCAATTCCACACTAATGTTTAACCTTTCTAGCCTTAGTATGGCTTCGTTAATAATCCGTAGGGTAGAGCCATAAGAAACGATGGTAATATCCGTGCCTTCTTTTATTATTTCTGGTATGCCGAGTGGTACGGTAAATTCTAATAAGTTTTCAGGCATTTTTTCTTTCAGGCGGTAGCCGTTCAGGCATTCTACCACTAGCCCAGGGTCGTTGCCCTGTAAGAGCGTATTATACATGCCGGCAGCTTGTACCATATTTCTGGGCACACATACATACATGCCTCTAAGGCTGCTGATTATCATGCCCATTGGGCTTCCGCTATGCCAAATACCTTCGAGTCGGTGGCCACGGGTACGCACTATAAGCGGACAGCTTTGCTTGCCCACGGTGCGGTAATGCAGTGTGGCCACATCATCGCTCAAAGGCTGCAAGCCGTAAAGTAAATAATCTAGGTATTGAATTTCGGCTATCGGCCGCAGCCCACGTAAAGCAAGGCCAATACCCTGTCCCATGATGGTTAGCTCTCGTATGCCGGTATCAAAAATTCGTTCTTTGCCATGCTTTTCTTGCAGGCCGCTAAAGCCCTGGTTTACATCGCCTATAAAGCCCACGTCTTCGCCAAAGGCTACTACTTTACTATTGTTGGTAAATAGCTGATCGAAATAGTGATTCAATACTTCGTAGCCATTTAAAGTTTTACTGTGCTCGTTAAAAACAGCCTTTAGTTCCGCAACCTTTAGGGCACTTTTTGGCCCTTGGTTATATAAATGAGAATTGTATAGTGCTTTGTTTTCGTTTAGCAGTTGCTGGTAATAGTTTTTTAGTTCGGTACATTGATGGCTATTGCCACAAAAGTCAATGGCAGTGGCTAGTGTTTTCATAACCTCTCTTCGCATAGGTTCACGGTTAGCGGCAAGTGCGGTGCGGTATTTTTTTAGCATTCCCTCTGTATCAGCTCCGCCGCCTATAATGGCGTCGCACAGTTCAAGCACTTTTTTTACCTGCTCCTTAATGGGTGTAGTGTAAGCAGCCCATGCATACTGTTTACTTTCTTTTACATGTTCTTTAGCTTCCATTTCTATCTGCGAAAGTTCTTCATCATCGCACAAGTTATTTTCCACTATCCACTCTTTCATTTTTTTAATGCCGTCCCATTCTCTTTCCCATTCAAGCCTTTCTACTGTTTTATACCTTTCGTGGCTGCCGCTAGTGCTGTGGCCTTGCGGCTGCGTTACTTCTTCTATATGAAATAAAGCAGGTACATGGTTTTCTCTCATTTGCCCCAAAGCCTGCTCAAATACTTCGCACATGCCTGCATAATCCCAAGCCTTAACCTTATAAATATGTACCCCATTGGTGCCTTCCATTTTCTGGAAACCATTTGCTGCGGCTGAAATAGAAGCCTTGGTGGTTTGGTATTTTTTTGGAACAGAAATGCCGTAGCCATCATCGTACACAAAAATGGCCAATGGCACCTGCAACACGCCTGCTGCATTTAATGTCTCCCAAAAATGACCTTCGCTGGTACTGGCATCGCCAATGGTGCAAAAGCATATTTCATTGCCATTATTACTAAGTTCTTTTAATTGCTGAAGCTGTGGCACCCTACGAAAGCTTCTAGATGCAAATGCTAAACCCAGCGACCTAGGCATTTGGGCAGCAGTTGGAGCCATATCGCTAGCTGTATTTTTTTGTACTGCCACATTTGCCCAGTTGCCGTGTGCATCTACATTAGGTGTTGCAAAATGCGAATTCATTTGCCTGCCTGCACTAAATGGGTCGTGGCTTGAGTCCGGGTCGGCGTATAGCTGCGCAAAAAATTGTTCTACTGTAGCAAAACCTGCTGCAAAGGCAAAAGTTTGATCCCGGTAATAACCGCTACGCCAGTCACCCGCCTGAAAAAACTTGCTGATCGCTATTTGAGCTATTTCTTTGCCATCGCCAAAAATGCCAAACTTGGCTTTGCCAGTAAGTACTTCTCGTCTGCCAAGCAGGCTGGCTTCGCGGCTGATACATGCAATACGGTAATCTTTTAAAACCTCGGCTCGGAACTTGTCAAATGATAACTGTTCCAGCGTAGGGGCATTAGCAATGTTTTCCATGCAGCAAAAGTATTGATTCAGGCATCATGGAAAATAAGGAAATAATACGTCGGTTAAAACAGATCTCAATACCATTTTTATCATTTTAAAAATCGAAAAAAAACTTTTTAACACTAAATCGCAGAAATAAAACAAAAATTGAAATACTTTTACACTGTTAATTAAAAAAATAAATCAAAAAAAATAAAATTATGAAAAGGAACTTTTTACTACTTGCTGCAGGCTTGCTGATAGCTGCATCTTCTTTCGCTCAAAAAACTGCAAAAAAACCTGCAAAAAAAACTGGATCAACTAAAGTGGTTAGTCCTGCCACAGCAGCCCCAATTGCAGGTGTACAAGTAAGTAAACCAGAAGAAGAAAAGAAAACTGTTGTAGATGCATTGTGGATGAATGAAACCACACACGATTTTGGAAAAATACCTCAGGGAAAAGCAGTAACAACGGAGTTTTTATTAAAAAATACAGGTAAAGATTCTTTGAAATTGGAAATGGTTCAGGCTGGCTGTGGATGTACTACACCAGTTTGGAATGCAGGCCCGTATGCAGCAGGTGAAGATTTTAAAATTACCGTAGGTTACAATGCCGCCGCAGAAGGAGCATTTACCAAACCGGTTACTATTACTTATAATGGCGGGCAGCAAAAAGTAATCAATATTACTGGTTCTGTTTTTAGCACACCTGCTACTCCTGCTCCACAAAATAATGGGGTTGGTAAAGTGCAGAATTAATTTTAGATAATACCGATTGGGTTTAAACACTTTACCATCAAGAGACGCAATTTTATTGCGTCTCTTATTTTTGAAAGCATCATTAAATATTAAAACAAAAATTATGAAGTCGATATTGTTTGGCATAGCGTTGTTTATTGGAGCTACTGTAAATGCACAGTTGAAAGTGGATAGCCTGATAAAATTTGAAAAAAATGCCTGGGCATTTGGTAAGGTAATACAGAACAAGCCTGTAGCTTACGAGTTTAAGTTTACCAATCCCGGCAAGGCTCCGTTAATAATAGAAAGTGCTGTGGCCGAGTGCGGATGTACCACTCCCATTTACCCTACCAAACCCATAATGAAGGGAAAACCTGGTACTATAAAGGTGACATACGATGCCAAAAATGCCGGAAGCTTTACTAAAAAAGTAACAATAAAACTGGTAAATGTAGCAGAAACCAAAATCCTTACTATTACTGGCGAAGTGGTTGCCGCCAAATAAATAATTACAGTAAATTCTATTCAAAACCTTTTGGATACCAGCAAAAGATTTTTTTATATTTTATAGGTGATAGTATCACTAAAAACAAGCGTAGAAGTTTTAAACCTTAAAAAGTGCTGAATGTTTCATTCTCTTTCTAACACACATCCTTCTAAATAAGTTAGTTTTTTAAAGTAGTAAGTTTCTATAAAACCTGCTTCGGTAAACAGATTTTTACAAACAGGATTGGCATATAAAACTTTAATAGGTCTTGGTTTTTTTTGAAGGCTTTCTTTTAGCCGCTGTAACATTTTTCGCATTACAAAGCTGTCAAAGGGGTTGAAAAGAAAAATGGTAGTTACCGTAATCGGAATGCTATATGTTCCTGCATCTGCACAGGTTATTTCTATCTGAACAGACTTGTTTGCCGACATAATAATTTCTGCATTTTTTTGTGCATAATTACATAGGCTTTGCGAAAAATCTACTCCAATAATATGCTTAAAATGATATGCGGCACCTATGCCAAAAATTCTTCCTTTACCACAGCCCATATCTAACAAAGTGCCTTGAGTATCTTCTAAATATGTTTGTTCTAAAAGCATTTCTGCGGTGTAATAATTAATAGGCTGGTACACACTTGCATGTTCCAGTTCGGCTTCCGGAATTTCTTTTTTGAGATTATCTATACCTATAGTTTTTTGCTGATATTTTTTTTCGCCCTTAATTTCATGGTACAGTACAAACCAGGCCAGGCGTAGGTTCCAGTTCCATGATAAATAGAAAAAATATATAATGAATTTCATTTGGTAGTAGTGTTGGTTTTGTGGCTATTGTTATAATTTTACTGTAACAGTATCATTTCAATAGTTATTCTTTTACCAATGCTGGCCATCTAAAGTCTATTACTTTTAGTTGTAATTTCTTTTCTCCATTCCATTCGTTTTCATCCAAAGTAAATACCACATCTACAGGCTGGTTGGGCTGCAGTAATAGAAATTTATCGGCCATATTAAATCCAATACCTTCCCATACTTTATCCTTTTGTTTCAAGTAAAATTTTATGTGTGCTTCTTTAAGAACCCTGCTGTAGCCAGTTTCTAATACATTTCTGGCAACAAAAACTGGTCTTAGGTTTTCCGGTCCAAATGGTTCCATCTGGCATATCATTTTAAAGAGGCTTGGTGTAATTTCTTTAAACAATATTTCGGCATCAATTACTATTTCGGGCGTAAGCATTTCTGCTTTAATGCTGCTACTAACTACCTCTTCAAACCTGGCTTGAAAAGCAGTTACATTTTCTGGTTTCATTGTAAGGCCTGCTGCATAAAAATGGCCGCCATAGCTATCCAGTAAATCTTTACATAGGTGAATTGCTTCATATACATTAAAACCGGTAACACTTCGTGCCGAACCAGAAACTTTGCCATTGCTGCTGGTTAGTATTATCGTAGGTCTGTAAAATTTATCAATTAATCTGGAAGCCACTATACCTACTACGCCTTTATGCCAGTGACTTTGGTATAATACGGTAGTTTTTTTTGTTATTTGAGAACAATCTCCTTCTATTAAAGCGACTGCTTCTTCAGTAATTGTACTATCTGCCTCTTTACGGTCGGTGTTGTCTATATGTAACAGTTTTGCCAGTTCCAAAGCTTGGTTATAATCTTTTTCTATAAACATTTGCACCGCTTTTTTTGCATCGTCCATACGGCCTGCTGCATTAACTCTTGGTGCTATAATAAATACAAGATTTGTAATATGTACTGTACCAGTTAGTGCCGCTAGTTCCATTAAAGCTTTAATGCCGGTGGATGGGTTTTGATTTACTTTTTTTAAGCCAAAATAGGCAATCGCCCTGTTTTCGCCAGTCATAGGAACGATATCTGCCGCTATGGCTATTGCTGTAAGATCTAGGTATTCCATCCAAGCCTCATCAGGCAGGTTATAGTGTTCACAAAGTGCTTGTATTAGTTTTAGTCCAACACCGCACCCGCATAGTTCTTTATACGGATAGGCACAATTTGGTTGTTTTGCATTTAGGATGGCTATAGCATCGGGTAACTCCTCATCGGGTAGATGGTGGTCGCATACAATAAAATCAATACAAAGGGCTTTTGCATAACCAATCATTTCCACCGATTTAATACCGCAGTCTAAACAAATAATTAAAGAAAAATTATTTTCTTTAGCATAATCAATACCGGTTTTGCTAATACCATAACCTTCACGATAGCGATGAGGTATATAGTATTCCACATCGCTATATTGAGTTTTTAAAAACTGATACATAATGGCTACAGAAGCGGTACCATCTACATCGTAATCTCCGTACACCATCACTTTTTCGCCCTGCTTAAAAGCATTACTGATGCGACTTACAGCCTTAGCCATATCTTTCATAAGCCATGGGCTGTGAATATGTGTAAGCTGAGGGCGGTAGAAGTTTTTCGATTTCTCAAAAGTGTCTATACCTCTTTTAGCCAATATCATGCAGATAGTATTGTTAATACCGAGTGATTGTTGCAATTCCGAAACAATCGCCCTATCGGCCTGCAATACGTTCCATCTTTTTTCCATTGATTAAATCTAAGGGATTTGGGGTTAGGGATTTGGGAATAGTGGTTCGGGGAAAATGGTTAGTATTTAGCTTAGCTATATTGTTAGGTAGTGAGAAAAAAAAACATAGAAAATCCGAAATACAATGAATGGGGCTTACCATACTTATCCCCAATCCCTAATCCCTAATATTTTCTATCTGTTGTGTACCGCACCAGATTTTCTAATGCTTTTCTTACCTCATTGTCCTCAAATTGAAATAATATTTCAAGCGCTTCATCTCTGAAAAGATTCATTTTTTCAATGGCATAGGCAATGCCACCAGCATCTTCTACTTTTTTTATCAAGATGGCTACCTTTTCCTTATTCCTATTTTCATTTTTTATAGTGTAAATCATGGCTCTTTTATCGGTAGCATTCACTTTATTTAGTGCGTAAATAAGCGGTAAAGTCAGTTTTTTTTCTTTTATATCGTTACCTGTTGGTTTCCCTACATCGTCTGTTCCGTAATCGAAAAGGTCATCTTTAATCTGAAATGCGATGCCTACTTTTTCACCAAAAAGCCTCATTTGTTCGGTAATATGTTCATTATTGGTACTGCTCCAGGCTCCGGCTGCACATGCAGATGCAAGTAGAGATGCCGTTTTATATCGGATAATCTCAAAATAAACATCCTCTTTCAGATTTAGCTTTCTAGCTTTTTCTATTTGAAGCAATTCGCCTTCACTCATTTTTCTTACAGCATCACTTAAAATTTGCAAAGTTTTATGGTCATTGTTATCCAAAGAAAGCAATAGCCCTTTCGAAAGCAAGTAATCGCCTACCAATACTGCTATCTTATTCTTCCATAATGCATTAATTGAAAAAAAACCTCTTCTTTCTAAAGATTCGTCCACTACGTCATCGTGAACTAGAGTGGCTGTATGTAATAATTCCACTAGCGAAGCCGCCCTGTATGTAGGGTCTGACACTGTTCCAAACAGTTTTGCGCAAAGAATTACAAACCTTGGTCTCAATTGCTTTCCCTTTCTTCGAATAATATATTGCATAATTCTATCCAGAAGCGGTGCTTGACTTTTTACAGCAGATTTGAATTTTTCTTCAAAAACGGCTAACTCTGTTGCTATGATATCTATTTTTTTATCTATTTTCATCTAGGATTGGCAAAGTACAGTAGAAATTCCGTTACTTCATGCATCGTTTTTAACATGAAGACGGTCTTTATATCAAAATAAATAATTAACAATTACTCAATCTAAATTTGGATATTTAACTTACATTTCTATTTTTGCAAGAATAATATCTGAAAAAATCACTCAACCCCTCAAATTTGAATTATGGCAACCAAAAAGTACATTCTATCAGCAGCCCTGATGTTGGCCTCGGCCTCAGGAGCTTGGGCGCAGTTGGGTGGAGTTCATAACTATATGGATTCCAGCTACATCCCAGCAAGCCGAATGGCACAACAAAATGAATGGAAGAACAATTCCAAAACGCAGAACTTTCCTGCTCGTCCACGTGACATGTGGCAGGTTGGTGTTACAGGCGGCCTCTTTATCGTGGATGGTGACTGCCCTTCTTTACCTGGATACAATATTGGTGTTTCAGTTCGTAAAGCATTGGGTTATGTCTTATCGTTAAGGGGTTCGCTTACCTACGGTCAAGCCAAAGGACTGGATTATAGAAAAAATCCAAACTTTGCTAACAATGCCGTTTTAAACGTGTATCGCAATCCTACCGCCTCTTTTCCAAGCCCAGGATCTTCAGGACCAGGATATTATGTACATAATTTTAAGAACACAACCATCAATCCATCTTTAGATGTTTTGGTTTCTCTTAATAATATTATGTTCCATAGCAAAGAAAGTAAATTAAATCTTTATGGTTTTGTTGGTTATGCACCAATTATTTACAGAACAGCTATTGATGCATTAAATGGTTCTGCCAAATACGATTATATAAGAGGAAATAATGGCGTTGTACCAGGATCAGCTGGTTTTTTTAACCGTTCTCGTAAGGATATGCGTAGTGATCTTAAAAACTTTTTTGACGGTGATTACGAAACAGATGCACTATTAAATGATAGAAGGCACAATTTTGGAAAGTCAGGTCTTGGTAGGTTTAATTTCCGCCACTCTATTAATATAGGTATGGGATTGGAATACAAATTGACCAAAAAAATGTCTTTGGGTTTAGAAGCTAAGTATGTTATGGTTACCGATGATTATTTAGATGGTTGGGCTTTTGCAAATGGTGATACTGATAGCCGTGGTGATATATCACAGCCTAAATTATCACCTGATAAAGACAATTTACTATATACTAATCTTAGTATAAATTTTAATTTAGGTAATCCTTCAAAGAAAACTGCTCCATTGTGGTGGTTAAATCCTTTGGATTATGTATACAGCGAGTTAAACAATCCAGTTCATACTAAATTCCCAAAGCAATCTTTACTTGATGGTGATGATGATGGTGTAACTGATCAGTTCGATATTGAGCCAAATACTCCAGCAGGTTGCCCTGTAGATGCTAAAGGTAAAAGCCGTGATACTGATGGTGATGGTGTACCTGATTGCCGTGATAAAGAGTTAATTACGCCTACTACTTGTCAACCAGTTAATGCTGATGGTGTTGGTAAATGCCCAGATCCAGCTTGTTGCAACGAAATTAAAGACATGATTAAGGACGGAATTAAGCCTCCTAAAGGAGACTGCGGAATTGGTGACTTACCAAGTGTAGCTTTCAAAGGTTCTAGTGTAACTATTTCTGCTGATGCCGCCGCAATTCTTGCTGTAGCTGCTGCTAAAATAAAAGCGAATCCTAATTGTAAAATATGTGTTGTTGGTTACGGAAGTGCAGACAAACGTGCTCAACAACTTAGCTGGGATAGAGCTAATGCTGTAAAAACATATTTAGTAGAAAAATTAGGTATCAGCGAAGATCGCTTTGGTTTTAAATATGGCGAAGAAGGAGACTCTAACACAGTAGACCTTATGGATTGCACTGGTGACGAAAGTCCTAATTCAATTCCTGCCCCGCACCCACAATATCAAAAAACTAAGTAATTTTCTTTTTGCCCATACACACAAAACCCTCCATTATTGGAGGGTTTTTTTATTTATATTATAAATTTCCAATTAGATTAAAATGCATAGAAGTGTTATTGCCGTTCATTTTTTTTGTAAATACAATCATTAATTTTTATAGATAAATTAACTTTAAAAAAACATCATTACATAACAAAAGCAATTATTTTGTCTGAATAACCTATTTTTGATTTCTTTTATGAATAAAGGTGTTTTATTAGTAATCGCAATTTTGTCTTTCTCGTCCTGCTCTAAGTTTTCTAAAATTCAGAAGAGTACCGATTATGATTACAAATTAAAAATGGCAGAAGAGTATTTTGCCAAAAAAAGCTATAACAATGCACAGGTATTGTTCGAAGATATTTTTCCGGCAATGAAGGGTACTGCAAGGTTTGAGGATCTTTATTATAAGTATGCCTATTGTGCTTTTTACCTAAAGGATTATCTCAATGCAGAGAATCTGTTTAAAGGGTTTGTAGAAATATTTCCGAACAGTAGCAGAGCAGAGGAGTGCGACTACATGAGAGCCTACACTTATTATAAGCAATCGCCTAAAGTGGATTTAGATCAAACGAATACTGCAAGGGCAGTGGCTTTAATGCAGGCATTTATAAATACACACCCAAATTCTGCCAAGCTAAAAGAGGCTTCGGATATTATAGATGCGTGTCGTGTAAAGATGGAATTGAAAGATTTTAAATCAGCGGAGTTGTATTATTCTCTTTCCAACTACAAATCTGCGGCAACCGCTTTTACTACCTTATCAGAAAATTATCCGGATTCGCAAAATGGCGACGCATATAAATTGATGGTAGTAAAATCTTGGTACCAATATGCACTTAACAGCATTCCTGAAAAACAGAGGGAGCGGTTTGAAAGGGTATTAAACGAATGTGCAGATTTTATTGATAGATACCCCGAAAGCACTCAAACTGGAGAAATAGACCGCTACAAAAAACAAACAAATAATAACCTAAAAAGTATTTCAAAATGAGTAAATTTAAAAGAAATAACACATCTGGCAGCAATTTGGCCGAAACACGTAATGTGCTAGATATTAAAAATAAAACTGGCAATCTGTACGAATCAATAGCTATTATAGCTAAAAGAGCCAACCAAATCAATATTTCTTTGAAAGAGGAACTACACAGCAAATTAGAGGAGTTTGCAAGCCATACCGACAGTTTGGAAGAGGTTCACGAAAATAAAGAGCAGATTGAAATTAGCCGTGCTTATGAGAAAATGCCTAATCCAGCTTTGTTAGCTACTGCGGAGTTTATGGAAAATAAAATTTATCACCGTAGAAATGATACGGATCTTTTTAGTTAAGAATTAAGTACATATTTTAACGTTAAACGACAGCTACAGGCTGTCGTTTTTTGTTTACTTTACACTTATTATACAATTAGGCAAAATGGAAGGTAAAAAAATATTATTAGCAATAACGGGAAGTATAGCAGCATATAAAAGCATACTTCTTGTAAGACTGCTTGTAAAACAAGGTGCCGAGGTAAAGGTGGTTTTGACGAATGCCGCTACAGATTTCGTTTCACCTTTGGTATTAAGTACGTTAACAAAAAATGCTGTTTTACATGACTTTAGTAAGGGTGATACATGGGCGAACCATGTAATGCTGGGCAGATGGGCAGATGCAATGGTAATAGCACCGCTGAGCTGTAATACGTTGGCAAAAATGGCTTCGGGGTTGTGTGATAATTTGTTGATGGCTGTTTATTTGTCTGCTACCTGCCCGGTAGTGGCTGTGCCAGCTATGGATGAGGACATGTGGAAGCATCCAGCAACTCAAAGAAATATAGCACTCATAAAATCTTATGGTAATTTGGTTATCAATGTAGGTACTGGCGAATTGGCAAGTGGACTAAACGGGCCTGGCAGAATGGCCGAGGCCGAAGAGATAATAACGTGTTTAAACTCAAATTTTTTTACAGCAAAACCTTTAGCTGGAAAAAAAGCTATGGTTACAGCTGGCCCCACATACGAGCCGATAGATCCCGTTCGTTTTATTGGTAATCATTCTAGTGGTAAAATGGGTATTGCAATTGCCAATAGCCTTCTTTACTATGGCGCGGAAGTAACTTTAATATTAGGGCCAACATTTTTAAAAGCTGCCGAAGGAATACTAACAATACATGTGCAAACGGCCAGCGAAATGTATGATGCAGCCATGGCTGTTTTTACTGAATCAGACATCGCTATAATGGCAGCAGCCGTAGCTGACTACCGCCCTTTTAGCATAGCTAAAAATAAAATTAAAAAAAACGAGGATACAATGAGTTTGGAACTAATTAAGAATCCTGACATTTTAAAAAGTTGCGGGGCTATAAAAATGGAGCACCAATTGCTTGGAGGTTTTGCTTTAGAAACAGATAATGAAGACTTTTATGCAAAAGAAAAATTAATAAGAAAAAATGCCGATTTTATAATCTTAAATTCTTTAAAAGATGAAGGAGGAGGATTTAAGAGCAACATGAATAAGGTGGCTATTTTTGATAAGAATGGTGATGTAAAACGTTATGAAATGTTACCTAAAGACGCGGTGGCAAAAAATATTGTACAGTATATTATAGAAAAAATATAAAGTATAAAGTATAGCTAGTAAGTATATGTAAAGTACTGATAATTTAATGAGTTAATACACTCCTAACAAAGCGAATGTAATGTTTATGAAATTAGTTAAAATAATAGCCCTGCTTGTACTATGCATGTTTGTGGGTACTGGTTTAAAAGCACAGGAGTTAAATGCTAAAGTAACTGTACTGTCGCAAAAAGTGAGTACGCAGATTGATAAAAAAATATTTAATACACTGCAAACACAGCTCACCAATTTACTGAATAACAGAAAATGGACTAGTGATAATTTTAAATCTAATGAAAGGATAGAGTGTAGCTTTTTGCTAACCCTAGATCGTGAAGTAGATAAAAATGTTTATACCGGATCCCTGATTATACAGGCAGCGAGGCCAGTATATAACTCCAGCTACAATTCTCCCCTTATTAACTTTCAGGATAATGATTTTACATTTAAGTATATAGAGTACCAGCCAGTAGAATTTAATGAATCCAGAATACGGGGTAGCGATGGATTAACATCAAACATAACTGCGGTATTTGCCTACTACACCTATTTAATACTTGGAATGGATTACGAAAGCTTCTCTAAAGGAACTGGTGAGCCTTACTTTAAAAAAATGCTTAACATCGTTAACAATGCACCCGAAGGCCGCGACATCAGAGGCTGGACACAGTTTGACGGACTTAGGAATAGGTATTGGCTTTCGGAAAATCTAATTAATACAAGGTACACTTTGATACATGATGCTTTTTATAACTATTACAGGGCTTCTTTAGATAATTGGTACGATAATGAACAAACGGCCAGGCAGCAAATGCTGCAGGTGCTTAATACCCTCAATCAGTTTGTAGAAGAAAACAAAAACACCATGGTGATGCAATTTTTTATGCAAGGCAAAAAAGATGAATTGATAAAAATGTTTAAAAAATCGCCACCCGATGAAAGAATACGGGCAATAGAGATATTGCAAAAAGTAGATATTACTAATGCCAACAACTACCGGTCGGAACTTAAATAATGGGTATAAAAATTTAGCCGAATATTTTTTATAAAACACACCATTCTTACATGATTCGTTTTCATTCAATTACTATGGTAAATAAGTGGTTTGGATTGCTCGTATTTTTTTTAGGTGCCTGTAACCCGTCGGGTATGCCGGGC
>JAYUOV010000055.1:0-18773 GCA_043760535.1 Chitinophagaceae bacterium | reverse complement strand
CCGTTAATCAGCAGACTACTGCTGCCGCCGCCATCAAGGTTTAGGGCTTCGGTGCAGCCAAGGTCTTTTAGTATTTGCGCTTCTTGTGTAAGTGAGGCACCTTCGGCCATACCGGGGAAGCGGCCTTGAATACACAAAACTATCAGCCGACCATCGGCAGTATAACCCATGCCAGTGCGGGGATGTTTATCGTCTATGGCTTTGCCTGCAAACTTTAGTTCTTCGTTGTTGCTGATTTGTATTTGTCCATTTTGTAACAAAACAGGCCCGCCGCCTACGGCTGTTTGCATTTTCCATTTTTTAAAACTTGAGACTATATCACCTCTATGACCCAATATTATTGAACGCATCTCATTTAAATAATCAAACCTTGGCTTGCTGATGGAATCTTTAATCGGCTCTATAATACCTTGACTGGCATAAGCAAACCTTTTAACCGAATCTGTAAGCAGCCAGGCCACATCGGCCTTTCTTTTTTTACTTATACCAATGGCACTGCCAAATGGATGGCGGTAGGTAAGTGTATCCTTTCCCCTGCCGGCTATGGAGGCATTATTATAGCCAAGTAAATGACCATTTTTAATAACTACGTTCAGATTTTTGCTTTGCACAAATTCGAAAAAAGTACAATTTACTACTAGTAAAGGCTTCTCGTTCTTAAGAAAATATTGGGTTGGGGTGAGCCTTCTTTTTAAAGTGGTGTCAACAGTAAAATCCAGTTTTTTATCTGTCAGTAATGCTTCGGCATAATAGGCGATGTTGGGTTTGCCATCAATAGTGGCGGTGGTTTTATATACATGTACCGATGCTGGTAACGGCTGAAACAGGGAATCTACATTGATCCATTGCAATTGGCAAAAGGCTGTGCATGGCAGCAAAAAAAAGATGAGACAAAGGCCACAAACCGAAAGTATAAAACCGCTAACTTTTTTATTTGTACAATGCATGATTATTTTTTTAGCCACTTTAGAATTGCAGTATGCGGTAGGGATTTTAGCGAAAAGATACTGTATTCAATACCAAATTAGTTTTGATTAATTTTTAAACCCCGAGAGAACGCAACCCTGATACGTCTACGGTTGTACACCTTGGATAGCCCTGCCTTTTGGGGCTATTTTTAGGTTTTACACCCGAATGGATTACACCATATCCACATCATTGGCTGTACCCTGATTGGTAGAATTTATTATAATTTACTAGTTAAAAATACACGGCTAAACAAGCTTTACGTTCCAATTTTTTTGACCAATTTCTACACCTGTAAATGATAGGTAAAAAGGAGGCATCTTATCTCTGGTTTATTTTTTCTGTCTCCAGCAGTTTTACACTAAATAAACAACCAAACCCTTTTTTCATTTATCTGTTGCCAACGCTTATTTTTACATTCGCACTTTGCACACGTCATTACCAGTTTACTAAACATTAATGCCCTATGCCACAATATCCTAACAGGCAATTTCTACAATTCGAAACGCCTATTAAAGAGTTGTACGAACAAATAGAGACAACAAAGAAGATGGCCGAAAAGAGCCCAAAGGTTGATTATACACAGATACTTGAGCAATTAGAAGGCAACATTCTTTATAAGCGGAAAGAAATAACCGAGCAGCTTACAAGCTGGCAAAAAGTACAGCTAAGCCGCCACCCCGATAGGCCATACACTTTAAAGTACATTGATAAAATGTGTACCGATTTTGTGGAACTGCATGGCGACCGTAACGTAAAAGATGATGCTGCCATGGTAGGTGGCTTTGCCAAACTTGGTGGAGAAACGGTGATGATATTGGGCCAGCAGAAAGGCATTAACACAAAAATGCGGCAGCTACGTAATTTTGGTATGGCCAACCCCGAGGGTTACCGCAAAGCCCTTCGTTTGATGCGGCTAGCCGAAAAATTTAATAAGCCTATTATAACCTTGATAGATACACCTGGCGCTTTTCCGGGTATGGAGGCGGAAGAACGTGGACAGGGCGAAGCTATTGCCAGAAATATTTATGAAATGATGCGGCTAAAAGTGCCTGTAATCTGCGTAATAATAGGCGAAGGTGCCAGTGGCGGTGCATTGGGCATTGGAGTTGGCGACCGGGTTTTGATGCTGCAAAACAGTTGGTACACCGTAATATCACCCGAAAATTGTAGCTCCATATTATGGCGCAGCTGGGATATGAAAGAAAAAGCAGCAGAAGAATTAAAACTAACCCCTGAAAAAATGCTGGGTTTTGGCCTGGTAGATGGCATTGTACCCGAACCATTAGGCGGTGCCCATTGGGATTATGATGAGGCCGGCGAAAATCTGAAAAATTATCTGATTCCTATCATTAAGGAATTACAACAAATACCACCTGAAGAAAGGGTGAAACAGCGGATAGAAAAGTTTAATAAAATGGGTCATTGGGATGAAGCCGAATCGTAGGGGCGTGCCTTTGCGGTCGACAATTAGTCGTAAATCGTAATTCGTAAATCACAAATCGTAAATTGTAAAGATGGTTAGTTTAACAGGTGTGGGCGTAGCATTAATAACGCCTTTTAAAGCAGATTTTAGCGTAGATTATAGAGCTCTGGAAAGGGTGATAGAATATGTAATAAATGGTAAAATAAATTATCTGGTAACCCTAGGCACAACAGGCGAAACCGCCACCCTTACCGAAGCAGAAAAAATTGAAGTACTCAACTTTACATACAACAAAGTAAATGGCCGTGTGCCTGTGGTGGTGGGTATTGGCGGTAATAATACTGCCGAAGTAATACATACCATCAGCACGTGGCCGCTGGAAAAAGCTGCTGCCATTTTAAGCGTTAGCCCATATTACAATAAGCCATCGCAGAAAGGTATTTACCAGCACTATGCTGCCATTGCCAAAAGCACTGAAAAAAATATTATACTCTACAATGTGCCCGGCCGTACCAACAGTAACATTAGTGCTACTACAACCATAAGGCTGGCAAACGAATTTGCAAATATTATTGGTACCAAAGAAGCAAGTGGTAACATGGTGCAGTGTATGCACCTGGTAAAAAACCGCCCTCGAGGCTTTTTATTAATTAGCGGCGACGACCATGTAACGCTGCCATTAATAGCCTGTGGTTTTGATGGCGTTATAAGTGTAGCTGCCAACTGTTTTGCGGCCGAATTTTGCTTGCTGGTACAGCAAGCTCTTGATGGTAACTGGGATAAAGCCCGTGAATTACAAAGCAAACTACTGGAAGGTATGGATTTACTTTTTGCCGAAAATAACCCCGCCGGTGTAAAAGCCTTTATGGCCGAAATGAACCTGATAGAAAATGTACTTCGCCTGCCTTTGGTGCCATTGAGTGCTGGCTGGCATGAGGAAGTGAAGGCGTTTATGGGTTAAAAAACAAAAATAATTCCAATCACTTTTGGCAATAATTTACACTCAATATCTAAAGCATGTACAGCTACAAAATTCATTTACTTAAAGATGAAGAAGGTGGTTATACAATAGTGGTACCAGCCTTGCCGGATTGTATTACTTATGGCGAAGATGTGGATAAAGCCATAAATATGGCTAAGGAAGCTATTGAACTATATATTGAAGAATTACAAGGCAGAGTAGAAGATATACCAGATGATAAGAACACATAGGAATACTCTTTTAACCTTGTAGTAGCATGAACCTGTCACCTAAAAGGCTTATTGCGTTCTTAGAAAGAAACGGTTTTAACTTTAAGCGGACAAAAGGTTCACATCAGGTTTATTTCTACCCAATTACAAATAAAACAGCTAAAGTGCCGGTACATGGTGAAAAGGATTTGAAAAAGGGAACTTTTTTGCTATTTTAAAACGGGCTGGTTTTGATAAAAGTGAACTTGATTTGTAGCGTTTACCAATTGCCTGCTTAAATAGATTGTATGCCTTTAAAACTACCTCACTTTATTTCATTTAGTGAATTCAAGAAATAAAAAAAGAGCCACAATGAAGATTGTGGCTCTTGTATTTTTTACCCAAACATTTCTCTCACCTTATCAAAAAAACTGGTCTTCGATTTTTCTGATGAAGGCTGAAAGTTATTACTGGCTTCCAATTTTTCGAGGGCTGCTTTTTCATCTCCAGTTACATGTTGTGGCGTCCATACACTTACATGGATGAGTTGATCACCTTTTTCATAACTCTGCACCGCAGGAAACCCTTTGCCTTTAAGCCTAAATATTTTACCACTCTGCGTTCCCGGCGGAATTTTAATTTTTGCTTTTCCATCAATGGTAGGCACCTGTATTTCGGTGCCAAACACTGCCTGCGGAAAACTGATATGCAGTTCGTAAGCCACATTTAGCCCGTCACGTTGCAATTCTTTATGTGCCTCTTCCTCTATCATTACCAGCAGGTCGCCATTGGCACCGCCACGTTCGCCGGCATTTCCTTTGCCACTTACACTTAGCTGCATCCCTTCCTGCACTCCGGCTGGTATATCTATTATTACTGTTTCTTCGCCATATACCCGACCCTCTCCTTTGCAGGCGGTACATTTATTGGCAATGGTACTGCCTTCGCCATTACAGGTAGGGCAGGCTACCACAGTTTGCATTTGGCCTAAAAATGTATTGGTTACTTTTTTTACCTGGCCGCTACCACCGCAGGTGCCGCAGGTTTGCAGGCTGTTTTTATCCTTAGCACCGCTGCCATCGCAGGTATTGCAGATTACGTATTTTTTTACCTTAATTGTTTTCTGGGCACCCTTTGCTATTTCCTCGTAATTCAGTTTCAGTTTTACACGTAGGTTGCTGCCTCGTGTACCACGACCTCGGCTTTGGCTGCGGCCACCGCCACCAAAAAAGTCGCCAAATCCACCGCCGCCGGCCTGACCAAATACATCGCCAAACTGGCTGAAAATATCATCCATATTCATGCCACCGCCAAATCCGGCGCCACCGCTGCTGCGGCCTGGCCCAAATGCTGCATGGCCGTAGCGGTCGTACTGGGCTTTTTTATCGGCATCGCTGAGTATTTCGTATGCTTCTGCCGCCTCTTTAAATTTTTCTTCCGCAGCTTTGTCACCGGGGTTACGGTCGGGGTGAAACTGCATGGCCACCTTGCGGTATGCCTTTTTAATTTCATCGGCAGCAGCACCTTTGCTTACGCCAAGTATTTCGTAAAAATCTCTTTTAGCCATGTTTTGTTAATGTGAAAATGTGCAAATATGCAAATATGCAATTGAAGTACTTTTATTGATGATGGATTTACCTATTTACCAATCCCCTAATCCCTAATCATTACTTCCCTACCACCACTTTTGCAAACCTGATAATTTTATCGCCAAGGAAATATCCTTTGGTTACTTCATCTACCACTTTGCCTTGCAAATCGGCTGTGGGTGCGGGTATTTCGGTAATAGCTTCGTGTTTGTCGGCATCAAATTCGGTGGCAATGGTTTCCATAGCCTTTAAGCCTTTTGCCTGTAAAGTGGTACGCAGTTTATTAAAAACTAATTGTACACCTTCTTTAATTACGGTTACATCTTCGCTCTTGTTCATTACTTTTTCGGCTCGGTCGCAGTCGTCTAAAACATCAAGCAAAGAGCTGATTACTTCCCTTCCGGCAGTTTGTATCAGTTCTATTCTTTCTTTGGCATTGCGGCGTTTGGCATTGTCGAATTCGGCAAACAGGCGCAGGTATTTATCTTTTTGCTCGGCCAGTTCTTCCTGTAATTTTTCCATAGCATTTTCGTCGGCCAAGGCTTCGTTTAAATGGTTGGTACCAGCCATGGTTTCGTCTGTATTCAGTTCGCCGAGGTTCAATCCGGTTTCGTTTACATAAGATGCCCCATTGGCAGTTGGTTCATTATTTTCCTGAAATTCTTTCTGATTCATAGTAAAAAATTGTGTGTAAATGTAATGGGCAATAATGCTGCCAAGGGTAGGAGGCAGGAAAAATTGTCACCTGTTAGAGTTGATAGGAACACGGATTGGGCGGATTGGGACGGAAAAGAACGGATTTTTATTAATTGCTTTTTATGCCAGCTTTTAAGATGGTATCCGTGGTGTTGATACTGTTTGGATAGTTTGTGTTTTTGGCTGAAAGAGGAAGGACGTTTAATGTTTAAAGTCCTGTTATAAAAAAGCCACCGATTTCGCAGTGGCTTTCTAAATATCATTTTAAAAGTTTTTTAAAAATCAATTATCCCAATCCACCTGCACAGAAAAGCTCCAAGACCTACTAAAAACAAGAATAAGAAAAACAGCCCACCAAATGGGTAAATGATTAATCCGGCAATAGCTACACCAAAAATGATTTTTGCCAAATCAGTTAGTTCAAATGGGTCTTCACGAAGAGGTGCTAATTTTTTCTCAGATAAACGCTCCAGTTTATTCAGCATTTTAAAATCTTTTTTACTCATGGTTAGCTCACCATTTTTTACCATAGCTTTCATCTCAGCAAAAGATTTTGCTTTTTTAGTCGTTTTTGCAGCAGCTAAATTGTTGTTAGCAATGGAAGGCTCATCATAATTAGTAATAAAAGTGTTTTCTGTTTCAGTTTCACTTTCAAAATCAGCTGGCTGAAAGGCTTTGTTTTTCTCCAAACTTTTTTGAGTCATTTGGCTATTGTGAACCGTGCCAACCATGGCTATAACCTCATCTGCAGGCGGCAAAGCGTTGACTCCTTTTCTGGTTGCACAGGAAGTGAAAACAAAGAACAGGCCAATGGATACAAATTTTAAATACTTCATGGTTTTTGGTTTGGTTCAGATTCAATCAAAAATAATGCTAACAAGTTTTCTATAACGACATTTACCGCCTAAACTGATTGGATGCACAAGATTTTTTTAAGAAAAAATATAAACAGAAGGGTAGAGCATGGCCACCCATGGGTATTTAACAACGAAGTAGATTTGCCCAAAAGCGGCTATGCTGCCGGCATTTATGGCAATGTACAACCCGGAGATATTGTGGATGTACAAACGCCTGACGATAAATTTATAGGCCGTGGTTATTTTAACGATAAGAGCCAGATTTTGGTGCGGATACTAACCCGAGATAAAAATGAAACCATAGATGAACCCTTTTTTCTGAACCGATTGCAACAGGCATGGGCCTACCGGAAAAAGATGGGCTATACCGAAAACTGCCGCCTTGTTTTTGGCGAGGCCGATTACATGCCAGCGCTGATAATAGACAAGTTCAACGATTATTTTGTACTGCAAACACTTTCTTTAGGTATAGATAAATGGAAACCAGCGATTGTAAACGCCCTCAATCAAATTTTTAAACCCAAAGGCATTTACGAACGTAACGATGTGCCGGTTAGGGAACTAGAAGGCCTACAACAGATAAAAGGATTTTTAAGTGAGCCGTTTGATACAAATATTATCATCAACGAAAACGGCCTGAAGTTTCATGTGGATATAGAAAACGGCCAAAAAACCGGTTACTTTCTCGATCAGCAGGATAACCGCCGGGCCATAAAAAGCATTGTAAAAGATGCTACCGTGCTAGAGGCTTTTTGCTATACTGGCACCTTTAGTTTGCATGCTGCCTTTTATGGAGCCAAAACTGTTCATGGTATAGACATTAGCGAAAATGCTATAGCCCAAAGCCGCCGCAATGCAGCGCTGAACGGCTTGCAAAATATATGCACTTTCGAGGCCTGCAATGCATTTGACACACTTAAAAAATGGAGTAAAGATGGACGATTGTACGATGTGGTAATGATTGATCCACCAGCATTTACCAAGAGCCGTGAGGGCATACAAAAAGCCATTGCAGGGTATAAAGAGATTAATTTAAGGGCTTTGAAACTGGTAAAACCAGGCGGCTTTTTGGTAACGGCCAGTTGTACCAATCTGGTGCCGCCACCGCTTTTTTTAGAGATTATAGAAATGGCTGCCAAAGATGCCCGCAAAAGTTTGCGACAGGTAACTTACAAAACACAAGCAAGCGATCACCCCATTGTTTGGGGGCTGGAGAATACCGGCTACTTGAAATTTTTAATAGTAGAAGTTCGTTAAGCAGCAAATCGTATAGCCCATTGTCTTACCTTCATAAAAATGTACTTACACGTGAAGCCACTTTTTATTTTCTTACTCACCACCTCTATTTTTTCTTCTGCTATAAAAGCCCAGGATATTCATTTTTCGCAATTTTTTGCATCGCCACTTACGCTAAACCCTGCTTTGGTCGGTAATTTTGATGGTAATGTAAGGGTGGCAGGAAATTACCGCGACCAATGGCCTACCATTAAAAGGGCTTTTACCACCAGTACTGTAAGTGTAGATTTTCCGATACTAACCAGTAAGCTGCCAGAGAACGATCGCCTAGCCCTCGGAATAATGGGCTATACCGATCAGCAGGCTGATGGAGTTTTAAAAAATAATTTTGGCAGCCTTTCTATCGCATATCATAAAGGCATAGACGAAGAAGGATATAACAGGCTGTCGGTAGGTTTTCAGGCGGTGTATGTGGCTAAAAATTTAAATGTATCTAATCTTAAATTCGAAGACCAGTTACGCAGCGATGGTTTTACCGGCATTACCAACGAAATTTTTCAGAATAACCAGTTAAACATTGGTTATTTCGATTTAAATGCAGGTGTAAATTATAGTGGCACTACGGCCAACAATACCAATTTTTATGTTGGGGCGTCGCTATACCATCTTACTAAGCCCAAAGAAAGTTTTCGGGGCGGGCAGTTTAATCTTAACCAGCGTTACACAATACACGGTGGCGTATATTTCCCAATGGGAGATAATATGATGCTACATACAAGTGCTTTATTTCAAAGCCAAGCCAATGCCCGTGAAACTGTACTAGGAGGAGCTTTGGGTTATAGACTTGGGGCAGATTATGCAGATAATCCTGCCACCGTTTATGCAGGTGCATGGCTTCGTGTAGGCGATGCTTTTATTCCATATTTAGGGTTAGAGTTTGATAAATTTCGTATTGGTATGACCTACGATGTCACCACATCTTCATTAAAAAGCGCCAATCAGGCCAGGGGTGGTTTCGAATTTTCGCTTATCTACATTAATAAAGAAAGTGGCGAACGCAGCTTGCTTTGCCCTAAGTTTTAGTATAAAACCTACACCAAAGCTTCATACAACACCTCCACCGGATGCTTCGCTTTTTTACCAGTTCCGTCTTTTATTTGGTGGCGGCAACTGGTGCCGGGGGCGGCAATAATTACCGCTTCGCTTTGCTTACGTACAGCAGGTAGCAATACCAACTCACCTATTTTCATACTAAGATCGTAGTGCTCTTTTTCGTAGCCAAAACTACCGGCCATACCACAGCAGCCCGATGGAATAGTGGACACCGTGTAATTAGCCGGAAACGATAAAATGGTAACCGATGCGGCTACACCTGTAAGCGATTTTTGCTGGCAATGGCCATGCAGTACCAATTCTTTTTTATTGGTGGTAAAAAGGCTTTTATCAATATTTCCCTTGGCCATTTCACTTGCCAAAAAATCATCAATCAAGAATACATTTTTCGAAAGTGCTTTGGCCTTCTCAAAATTTTCATCGGTAGCCAAATCAATATACTCATCGCTAAAAGTAAGGATGGCCGATGGCTCAATACCTATCAATGGTGTGTCGGCAGAAATAATGGGGCTAAAAATGGTAATGTTCTTATTCGCAATCTCTTTTCCCTTGCGAAGCAAACCCTTCGAAAGCCAGGTGCGGCCGCTTTCTTCATGCTCTGTCATCCGTACTTCATAACCCAGATTTTCCAGTAATAAAATGGCTTTGATACCAATCTCTGTGTCGTTATAATTAGTGAATTCATCGCAGAAAAGATAGACGCTTTTTGAGTTGCCGGTTGCCAGTTGCCGGTTACCAGTTGATGGCTGTTTTTCCTTAAACCCTACACCTTCCGCCTTATGCCTTTTATACCAACTTCTCAACGTCGTTTTATACATCGTAGGCATTGAGCGGTCGATGGCAAATCCACTCAGCTTTTTTATCAATCCGCCAATGGTTTTATTGCCTACGGCAAAATTGTAGAGTGATGGAACAAGGGAACCGAGTTTAGCACTTTTGGTAAAGTTGGCAATCAGTTTACTGCGGAACGGTACACCGTTGGCATCGTAGTATTGCTGTAAAAATTCGGCTTTCAGTTTGGCCACATCTACATTGCTGGGGCATTCGCTTTTGCAGCCTTTGCAGCTTAGGCACAGGTCCATCACTTCGTAAATTTCTTTATGGTCGAAGCGATTGACTTTATCGGAATGGGTTAAAAATTCACGGAGAATATTGGCCCTGGCACGGGTGGTATCTTTCTCATTTCTTGTAGCCATAAACGATGGGCACATGGTGCCGCCACTCATCTCTGTTTTGCGGCAATCGCCACTGCCATTGCACTGTTCGGTGTGTTGCAGTACATCTTGGTTGTGGTAGCGAAAGATGGTTTTAAATGCTGGCGTTTGCTGCCCGGGTGTGTAACGCAGCATCGTATTCATGCTGGGCGTATCCACTATTTTATTGGGGTTAAAAATATTGTTGGGGTCCCAGGTTTTCTTAATTTCTTTTAGCAACTGGTAGTTTTTTTTACCTACCATTTGTTCAATAAATTCTCCTCTAAGCCGGCCATCGCCATGCTCACCGCTAAGGCTGCCATTGTATTTTTTTACCAACGTTGCAATCTCTTCTGCTATGGTTCTAAATAGCTGATTACCCGCTATAGTTTTTAAATTAATGATGGGTCGCAAGTGTATTTCTCCGCTACCTGCATGGGCATAATGCACACTGTATAGGTTGTGCTTTTTCAGTAGCACATTAAACTCGGCAATAAAATTTGGCAGGTCGTTTACATCCACTGCCGTGTCTTCTATTACGGGTACGGCCTTGCTGTCGCCGGGTAAATTACTCAGCAATCCCAAGCCTGCTTTGCGGAGTGTCCATATTTTTTTGGTATCTGCACCAAACAATAATGGAAAATGATAGCCGAGATTGGCGGCCCTCATTTCGGTCTCCACTTGTTTGGCAGTAATAGTGATTTCTTCCCTTGTTTCTCTGGCAAATTCTATTACCAAAATGGCACCGGGGTCGCCCTGCACAAAGAAGCGGTTTTTGCTTTGTTCAATATTATCCTTAGTACATTCTAAAATGTAATGGTCTATCAGTTCACTAGCACTTGGGTGGTATTTAAGGCCAATAAGATTAGCCCTTAATGCCTCATCTATGGTATTAAAATGTACACAAAGCAAGCCAGTTTCGTTGGGCGGCAATGGCACCACATTCAGTTTTATTTCTGTTATAAAAGCCAGCGTGCCTTCGCTGCCAGCTATTAGTTGGCAGAAATTGAAATCGGCTTCTCCTGCGGTAAATGGGGCAGTATCTAGTAACATATCCACAGCATACCCAGTGTTCCGCCGTTCTACGGTTTTCTTTGGAAATTCCTTCCGTATTTCCTGCTGATTATCGTAATTGCCCAGCATGCTGCGAACGGTTTTGTAAATATTAGACTCTAACGTTGCGCCTTCGCATTTGGCATGAAAATCGTCTAAAGACAGGGCTTTAAATTCGGCCTCCGAGCCATCGCTCAAAATGGTTTTTACCTCTAGCAAATGCTCTCTTGTACTGCGATAGACCACTGAGTTACTACCGCAACTGTTATTGCCCACCATACCGCCCATCATGGCTCGGTTGGCCGTTGACGTTTCGGGCCCAAAGAACAGGCCATGCGGTTTTAAGAACATGTTCAGCTCATCCCGAATAACGCCTGGCTGCACCCGTACCCATTTTTCTGCTGCATTCAACTCCAATATTTGGGTAAAATATTTACTTACATCTACTATAATGCCGCTACCTACCACTTGCCCGGCCAACGACGTGCCGGCCGTACGGGGAATAAGAGATGTATGATTCTCTTTAGCAAATACAATTAGCTTTTTAATATCCGCCACCGACTTTGGCAAAGCCACGGCCAGCGGCATTTCGCGGTATGCCGATGCATCGGTGGCATACAGGGTACGCATAGTAGTGTCTAAATAAAATTCTCCTTCTATGGTGGGGGCAAATGCCTCTAATTGTACAGTCATTGTTTTATGCTAATGGGCTGCAAAAATAGGCATGTAGGGGATTGGAAGGAGGAGGTAAAATAAAGGTAATTGCGAAGCCAGTTTTGGACGGCTGTAACAAGCCCCATGTAACTAAGCATAGATGGTACAGATTAAATGCAAACCCCTGAGTTCGTAATATTAGGATAACCAATACAGGATGGGGTTTCAAAGTGGTATGCATTTAAAGCAACAGGCTGTTGGCATATTTTAGAGATACAGGTATAATTAAATTGCCAACCTTAACACTGTCCGTATTAAATTTTTCTATTTTATTTTTATTTACAACAAAAGCCCGGTGAGTTTGGATAAAACAATTTTCAGGCAATAGCTCAAGTATCTCTTTAATAGTGGATCTGCATTTATACAACTTGCCATTACTCAGCACCTGTAAATAATTACCTGTAGATTCAAAGTAGTCAATAGAATCGGTAAACAACTTTACAAAATAGTCGCCATCTTTTACCAACATCCAGTTATTTTTAACTGGCTTAACTGCCAGATATTTCAATAATGCAATTTCTATTGATAAAGCAAGGTCTATTTCTTTAAACGGTTTTGTAATGTACGAAGAAGGGTGTGTGGATATGGCTCTTTGCGAAATATCGCCATTGCCAAAAGCCGTGAGGTAAATAAAAGGAATATTATGGTTTTTTTTAACCTGTTCGCCCAACCAAATACCATCATTTTTGCCGTTACCAAGGTGAATATCAATTATGGCTAGGTGCACTTTACCTAGAAGTAGTATTTCAGCAGCCGTTTCTGCATCCGCTGCTTCTTTTACGACATAATTTTTTTCGAGTGCTTTTTTAACCATCCGTCTGTTTAAAAAATTGTCCTCTACTAACAGGATGGTAAATCTATCTGCCTTGGATTGCTTAAAAGCGGATGAAGAATGCTGTTCCATTTTCTTGTTTGGTATTTAGTGTTGCATTAATTTCTTTTAGTAAGCCATTTATCAGTTCCTGCCCTAAGCCCTTCTTTTGTGGTAGCTTAAAATTGAATCCACTGCCGTCATCACTATACTCCAGCAGCGTTTTATCGGTTTCAATATCCTGGGTGATACTGATCCGAATGTTGCCGGTTTCCTTTTTGATAAAAGCATGTTTTAAGCTGTTGCTTAACAATTCTACCATCATTAACCCCAACGGAATCCCCGTATCAATATCAAGTTGCTTAACATCGCAATTAACCTGAATGCTTATTTGCTTTTTAGGATTAAAATAGGCCATTTGAATAAGTGCCACCAGCTCATTAAGATATTCCTCAAAATTTACTGTATCGTTAGCGGAGGAGTACGATAGCTTGTTGTGCAGCAATGCCATAGATTGTACACGGTTCTTACTCTCCCTTATTACCTCTTGTATGTTATTATGAGCCAATGATTCTTCCTGTATATCCAGCAGGCTAAGTACATGCTGCAGGTTGTTTTTTACACGGTGTTGCAGTTCTGATAATAGTATTTGTTTTTGCTGCACCAGTTTATTTAACTCAATTACCTGTGCGTTTATTTTTTTGTTTTGTGTTGCTATTTTCTTTCTCTTAGAATAGTTGTTAAACACTGACCAGCCTAATGCAAGCATGAGCACAAACATGGCACCAAGACCTACTTTTAATATCCTACTTATTTTTTCAGATGTTTTTAATTTATTTTTTTCTTTTTCTACGGCAAAGTTAATGGCATTACTGGTAACAGCCTCCATGTCTATAATCCATTTGGATTTTTCTCCATTTTCGTTACTTTTTTTGAGATAGAAATATGCAGAGTCAATCATGTTCTTTTTTTCAAAAAAAGTTGTTTTGATTTTATAGATTCTACTTAGTACATCATAATACACTTCATCATTTACGGGCATTTGTTCGACTAGTTGCTCAGCATAAGCTAGTTGCTCCATAGATTCAGTCATTCTGCCTGCTTTAAGAAGTTTCGTTGCGATATTATTAGCTACTTCAGCTGCGACGCGGTAATCGTGGTCTAACAGATAAGCATCAATGGCTCTTTTATAGAAAAAAATGGAAGTGTCAACTTCATTAGCTAATAACCCTAAAAGTAGATTGCCGTCAGATATGGATTTATTGTTAGGATCTCTAAGGCCCAACTCTACTGCTTTTCGAGCATAAAACCTCGCAGAGTCTTTATCAATGGACCTTAGGTACGACGAATATCTAACGCAGTAATAAGATTCTACGTTAAGTAGTCTATGTTCTTGTATTAACGTATTTGCTAATTTAAGGTGGTATAGACAATCTCCGGGTCTATCTAAAAATTCTTGAATTCGGGCTAAAGAAATATGGGCTTTTGCGGCCATATCCCAATATGCTAAAGGCTCAGCATCTCTGATAAGTTTGTAATAAAGATTCATGGCATCTTCAAATTTATTTTGAAGCTCTAACGACTCGCCTTTCTCTATTTCTATCTGGAATGTTAATTTGCAGTTAGATTTCCCATTTTTGCTAATAATTGCAAGAAGAGAATCAGCCATTAAAATAACTTTATTATTCTTACTTCTATTTAATTTCTTTAATAGCGTATATTCTTTCTCTAAGCCCAGCTCATTACAATCCAAAAATTGCGCAGACATATTGCCCGATATCATAAATAAGATTAGCCCAATCGTTAACTTCCTACATAAGAATATTCTTATTTTTTTCAACACAAGTTTTCTTTTTAAAATAAGTTAATTTTTTATATTATGATAGTGTCAATTGAATGTTTTGATTGACATTCTGGATGTTCTGAATGGCTTTTACGTTATTTTTCTTTTATGGATAACGCCGTTGCAGCACATGTTCTGATAAGTATCATTAGCTTTATCGATACTTGATTTTCCCTCTCCGCCATTTCCGGAAGCTGCAAATGCACTTTAGTAGCTAAACTATTTTCCTCTAATGCATTATAAAAAAGTCCCCGTAAATACTGAAGCTTCAATTGGGCAATTTTACTTTGATGCGGCCATTTTTTAATCGCCTTTAGTAAAGAATCAGCTTCTTCAATATGTTCAATATGCAATAAGCTAACCGCATTTCGCAGTTCTTTTATTACAGCAGGCTGCCCCCCACAGGTGTACTGCAGTGTAATCAAAAGCAATGAGGCGATATACCTTAGAATGAATTGAACCATACAGATGCAAATTCACTCTATTCTTTCCAGTAACAAAAGAAATTTCATCCCTAAAAAATGGATTCTATCCCAGCAGCAATAAAAATTAAAGGCACCATAGTAGCATTGTATAATAATGTAAAGCAGGAAGCCGAAAATGCTGATTAAGAGTAGGCATAATTTAAAATAAAATTCTTTTTAAAATGAAAAAATCATTTTCAATTCTCGCAGTGCTTTTAATTAGCACTGTTATGACTTATGCGCAAGTTAAATTCGAAAGTATCAGTAAAGGGAATGCCAAATCTGGCAATTTCGTAGTCACAGTAAACGGTAGTAATGCAGTAGGTGGTGTTCATGAAATCAAAAGTGGTGAATTAATAGAGGTGAGTACTTACAAGCCAGCACAAACCACAGAGCCCAAACTTCCTGTAGGTAACACCTATAATGTTTTTCTTGTTTCAGGCGTAGCAGGAAGAAACCCACAGAGTATGCTTTATTTTGGCACAGACAAACCAAAATGGCAAGATGCTTTGAGGGCAGCAGGTTCATTCAAGGTGATGGGGTTAGGGGTACTTGCAGGTGGTAGAAAGAATACCATTAAAAAAGGCGATTACTTTAATATTACCGCACAGCAAGATCAGCCAAATGGTGCGATTGGTATAACATTTGATGTTTTTAGAATGGAGAATGGCAAGCAAACGGCTGTGGCTAGTTTTACAGGATATACAAAAGCCATGAAATGGCCTATGTAATATAGAGCGATAATACTAAGGCTTTAAGAACAAAAGAGATAGTGTGTTTTTATTTAAGATACCTAAAGGTGCTTTTTACCTAATTTTCCTTACAAAAGCAACCCCCTCAGTATTTAAAACCAAGACAGTTTCAATAACCTTAGCTGGATTTAAATATACAAAGAGGCTGTCTCAATAATTTGAGACAGCCTCTTTGATTTCGAACAATCAGTGTAATTTATTTGCAGTCTGTTAAAGACTTATTATCCGATGGCAAGCTGCATTTATGCCATTTTGGGTTAGGGGCTGAGGCCAAAAAAGATTTCCACTGCAATCCCAAACGCTTTTACACCATTGCCCCCAATAATTATATGCCGTTGTATAAAATACCTGCATTGACACGCCATGCTGGCGTCTCAATGCAGGTATTTTATACAAAAATTAATTTTTAAAATTTCTGATTTATCTGCAAGATTCAGACGCCAGCATGGCGTCTCTACAAATAAAATGACCAAATATAATTTATGATAAATTTTCATAAACTATCTTGTATTCTATCCGAAATTCTTACCTCACAAATCCAATACTTTTAGTTAAAACTTCTACTATGTGCCACAATAATGCGATACACATTATTTAGCTGAAACAAAAAGACCCAACACTTTGGTATAAACTGTGCTCATAATAATATCTATGGCTAAATACAAACTCAATAAAGCAGGCCGCCCCTCACAAGTGTTGTGTATTGTAACAGAAAGCACTGAGGCAATATACCTGAAAATGTATTGAACCATACAGATACAATTTCATTCTATTCTTTCTGGTAACAAAAGAAATTTCATCCCAAAAAAATGGATTCTATCCCTCCAGCAATTGAAATTAAAAGCAATTAAATAGTATTGTATAACATAATAAAGCAGGAAGCCGAAAATGCTGATTAAGAGTAGGCAAAATTTTAAATAAACCCTTTTTCAAAATGAAAAAATCTTTTTTTATTCTCGCAGTATTCTTATTTGGCACAGTCATGACTTATGCGCAAATCAAATCAACGGGAGTTGTGGTCGGTGGATGCACCCCAAAGATTGGTGATGACGTCGAATTGAGTATTCACACACCGCAGAACACTGATCCGTCGATCGGCCAGGTAAAAGGAGTGAAATATCAGCTGCTTACAATAGTCCAAGGAGGCAAACGGGAGGGAACAAGTATTAAAGGAGGCGCCAGGACGACGATGATGATTCCTGCCGATCAAAAAGAGCTTGCCGCCACTTTGGCAGCGTTGGCACCAGGAGGAAATAAGGGCGGTGCAAAACTTGGTATGTGTAGAATTAGCAAAATTAGCGGCCCTTTCAAGATGGGAAGAGGTGACAAAGTGACCATAACAGCGGTCAGTGGCTCCTGTGATGCTGCCATTACCAACAATGGCAAAGTGATAGGCAGTTTTACTATTACTTTGGGTTAGAAGAATATTATGCTAGGGGAGGTTCTCCATTTATGGATAATTGTAGCTATATATCCGGTCAGCTATGTATAATTGAATTAGTAAGTAACAAAAATGGCGATAATTTCTACCGTCTTCGTTCTATGGCACATAAAAATGCTCATTCTTTAGAAGGCAACAAGCCAGATGGTTCCCGGGCAGGTATTACTTTTATGTACCTTACTTAAAATGTTACAGGCAAATATTGGAGGCCTGTGCCTGTAAAATAACATTAGCTGGATTTAAATATACAAAGAGGCTGTTTCAATAATTTGAGACAGCCTCTTTGATTTCGAACAAGCGGTGTAATTTATTTGCAGCCTGTTAACTACTTATAGTATCGTGGCAAGCTTCTTATGCAAAACTGCCTGCAACCAACTATAAAATAATTTTCGTTCTTATAGTTAACAGATTTAATTTATTAGTATTGAAATAAGTATAAAAAGATAAATAATATGTTAAGCGAGTTCGCCTACTAGATTATATCTCTCTAGCCTTGCTTGTGTTTCTCCAAAGAAGCTGTTTCTCCATATATCACACCCACGCCGTTGTCGGGTGGTATTACCCATTCACAGCATCCTTCGGGCAACAACCACACTTAAAAAAACAAGCCACAGAAATGGATTTCTATAACAGAAGCAAGTATAAAACTGTGTAGGTTTTATTTGGGTTTGCAAGCAGTTTTTAATAACGCCTAACTGCGGCGTGCTGGATGCTAGGCGAACCCCAAATGATAAAAGTTAATTACCAATAAAGCAGAAAGGGGATAACCATAAAAATGACTGCTTAATAGTAACAAAATTCAATAAACCAAAGTCACCAAAATTCTGCATATTGATAGAAAACCCTTTATAATAAAATAAAAGGTTTTGAAGAGCAGATGGTAGAGAATTAAAGAAAATTTCCGAAAATCAGGATAACTAAATAAGTCAATGGTCAATGGGTTGGTGAGTAAATGACCATTGACCCAGTGACCATTTTTTAATACTGACCTGTGCTAAGTAAAACCAGTGTACAAGCCTCATGTGGCCGGATGCCATTGGCTTTGGCTAAAGCTGCAAATTCATCATTTTCGGTGCCGGGGTTAAAGATGATGCGTTTGGGATGCAACGAAATAATGTAGTCGTAATAGTGTTTTTGAATGTTGCAATTGATGTACAGTGTTACCGTATCTATTCCTTCAAAAGCTATCTTTTCTGTTTCAAATTTTATCCCAAATACTTCCCCAGCTTTTTGGCCAATGGCCACTACTTCATGTCCGTATTTTCCCAGGCGGTTAATAGCCAGATAACTGTAGCGCTCCTTATTTTCGGAGGCGCCAATTACCAATGTTTTTTTATGATTGTTCATCGGTTGTTTTGGTTTTAAAAATTATTACATTATATATCTTTATAATACCTATCCAATAGCGGAAGATCAGTAGCGGTGGTATGCCCAGCATTACAAACCAAG
>JAYUOV010000054.1:0-2223 GCA_043760535.1 Chitinophagaceae bacterium | reverse complement strand
AACTCTTCCACATCTTCATTTTTCATACTTATGCAGCCCTGTGTCCAGGATTGTAGGTTTTCTACTGCCCAGTCTTCGTGTGGCCATGTGCCGTGGATGCCTATGGCCCCGCCAATTTTAGCCGAAGGCGGTATAATACCCTTCGCTCTTCGCTGATTAAATTTAGCGTAATCCGATTCGGTAGGATAGTCGAACATCATAAAGCGGCTCCACTTTTTATGTACATATTTGGATGTAATATAGAAACGGCCTTCGGGTGTGCGGCGGTCGCCTTCCATCATTTTGTCGCCCAGGTCGTCGCTCCCAAAGGTGCATGGGTATTGTATTAGCCAATCATCAGCATCGTAAACGGTAAGGGTATTGTCGCTTTTATCTACAATAATATAATATGGGGTAGCAGCAGGTTTTGCTACAGAAACCGATTTTACAACTGCCTTTTTAACCACCGGATTTTTTTGAACCGCCTTTTTTACCTTGGGATTTTTCTTTGCAAAAACAAAACTGGAAGCCGATGTAAGGAGCAACAAGCTAATAAGAGCAAAGAACCTGATGATCATATTTTTTGAGATTTGGAGTTATAACGGATGCAGTAAATTAAATATTACCATAGCAGCGATCGTTACATAAAAATTAACGTATGGTGGAAGATTTAGTAAAAATCATGCCAACCTTCTTTGCGGCCACTGAGGGAAACATGGCCGAAATCTTATTAGGCAGAGCCGTAGGCTCGAATAGTTTTGAAACAACGGATTTTAATCCATTGTACTACCAGCTTACTTTTTTTACTTTTTAACTATATGAGCCACCTATTTCGGGCTATATTTCATTTTGAAACAACGGATTTTAATCCGTTGTTTCAAAATGAACTGAGCCTACGGCTCTTTAAACCATACCTCAAAAATATTTAGCCCAACATATTGGCCACATCCTTACTTCTGTACTCCACCAAAGCCTGTTGCAAGCAATCCATAGCTGCATTAATGTCGTTTATATTTAATACATAAGCCAGCCTTACTTCATTTTTTCCGAGGCCGGGCGTGCCATAAAAACCAGTGGCCGGCGCCAGCATTACTGTTTGGTTTTTGTAGCTAAAACTTTCCAGCAGCCATTGGCAAAAAACATCGGCATTATCTATTGGCAACTTTGCCATGGCGTAAAAAGCGCCGCCGGGGTTGGGGCAAAAAACACCGGGCATTTCGTTCAGGCGCTGTACTATGGTATCTCTGCGAAGCAGGTATTCTGCTTTTGGTGCTTCAAAATAATCGAGCGGTAAATCCACCGCCGCCTCGGCCGCTATTTGTGCAAATGATGGCGGACTAAGCCTTGCCTGTGCAAACTTCATGGCGGCATCCAGCACCTGCTGATTTTTGGTAACAAATGCACCAAGCCTGGCACCGCAGGCGCTGTAGCGTTTGCTAATGGTATCCATTAATATTACGTTTTGCTCCGCACCTTGCAAATGCATGGCACTTTCATGCGTACCGCTGTAACAAAATTCTCGATAAGCTTCATCGGCAAATAAAAATAAATCGTGTTTCAGCACAATTTCTTTCAGCGTTTCCATTTCGGCAGCACTGTACAAATAGCCGGTTGGGTTATTAGGATTGCACAATACGATGGCCTTGGTTTTAGGCGTAATGGCTTTCTCAAAATCTTCTATTGGCGGCAAGGCAAAACCGGTATCAATATGCGAAGTAATGGGCACAACGGTTACCCCGGCTTCTACAGCAAAGCCGTTATAGTTAGCATAAAAAGGTTCGGGAATGATTACTTCGTCACCAGCATCGAGGCAGGCCATAAAGCCAAACAAGATGGCTTCCGAGCCGCCGGTGGTAACGATGATTTGGCTTGGCGTTACATCTATACCCACCCGGCTGTAATACTCCACCAGTTTTTTTCGGTAGCTTTCGTTACCGGCACTGTGGCTGTATTCCAGCACTTTAAAATCGCTGTTGCGTACAGCATCCAGCACCATTTTTGGCGTTTCTATATCGGGCTGGCCAATATTAAGATGGTGTACTTTAACACCTCTTTTTTTTGCCGCTTCGGCAAAGGGAACTAGCTTACGGATAGGGCTTGGCGGCATGTGCATGCCACGGTTACTGATAGATAACATACTATTATATTAATGTGCAAATATGCAGATGTGTAAATGAGAAATATGAAAATGTGTAAGTGTGGGAATGTTTTAGGTCAGAATATCAATTTAAAAAATCTAATGCC
>JAYUOV010000053.1:0-2235 GCA_043760535.1 Chitinophagaceae bacterium | reverse complement strand
ACCTTAAAAAAGGGCAGCAAGTGTATTTAACAGGGACACCCAGTTCGGTAGCGTATGTAAGTAAAGACGGCGAAGCCCGTGCCGATTTTCGTATTCAGGTATTAAGGTTAGAACTAATTGGCAGTGCCAATAAACCCGCCACCGCCCCGGCACCAGTAGCAGCCGCAGCCACCCATGCCGCTCCGGCAATGGTAAGCGAATCGGCACTAAGCGAAGACGGTTTACCGTTTTAACAAAACAAAAAGCCCGTGGGAGTAACAACGGGCTTTAATTATTCGTAACACTAAAAAATGAAATTATGACTTTTGGAATTGTAATAGAAGCATTAAAAAATGGCAAAAATCCTTATTGAAAAATATGGAAAGACCGGAATCGTTACTTAGATTTAAGGAACGTTTATTCTTTAGACGCTAAAACATTAAATGATGAAGGCAATCGCTATCACAAAACAGTTATAATGTGTGGAAAGGATATGAATTGGTTACCTGAATTTGAAGATCTATTTGCTGATGAGTTGGAAGTTTCAGGTTAGCAAAACTTTTTATAGTTTGGCTGCATGAAAAAACTACTAGAAAAACTAAATGCAAACGTTTACTTAACGGCAGCTATTACACTGTTTGAAATTTATACCATGATAACACTATTCTTAAAAGCCGAAAGCTTTTTAATTTTTATAAAAACATACGACTGGACAAGGCATATTACCGTAATAGTGCTTTGCATTTTAGTTATACGCATAAGCCTGCAAATGGATACCTGCCTTAGAAAAACAAGGCTTATGCAGTTGGTAGCCCGTGTAAGGCTTTGGAGAATGTTTAATCAGGATATAGATTACAGCAGCCCACAAGAAAAAATGCAGGATTTTAAACCGGAACTGGAAGCCGAAAAAAAAGCAGTAAAAAAAATATGGCATAGCAAGCATAACCATGTAGATAAACAGCAGTTAGAAAAAGATTTGGACGAAATTTATAACTAACCCTACATTTGCCCTGCAACTTCTTTATGGCGTAGGCCAAAATCCTACAACTTTTATTGGCTTTACATACTTACCCGGCGTGCCGTTGAGAGCGGTATTTTTCTTGTCCTACGACATTGAGAGGTTGCAGCGTCCGGGTATTTTTATTTTTATAACCTCTCAATTTTTAGAAAATGCAACCTCTCAAAAATCAGAAAGAAACCACCACCGGCCAACCGGCCCCTTTTACTAAAAAAGTAAACCAGCTTACCCCCGAACAAAAAGAAATAAGGCAGCTAAAAGCCGACCTTAAAAAAGAAATGCAGCTAAACGATAGTTACCTGGCTGCTATACACAATGCCCGGTTAGAAAATCAGCAATTAAGAAACGAAGGTATAGAGTGGCTAAAATTGATAGATCGGTTACAGGAAATAGTTACAGATAAGCAGAAAGAAAATTACCGTGCCTGGAATGCTGCATACCAGCCGGTAACCCGTATTACCTGTACCGTAAGCAGTAACTAGCCTCACATGCACCCGTGCCGGGTCGGGTGTATGTTTTATAAATAACTACATTTGTAAAAACAGATAATTAAAATGAAAACAGCCATTACCACCACTAAGAAACCAGCAGTAAAAGCAGCCCCTAAAAAAGCCACCAAAAAACCAAAGCCCGGCACTTATGCAGCCGTATTACATTCAATGGAAATAGCTAAAAAAACAGGCGTAAAATACACATGGCACAAATAGTATTAGATACCAATGTGCTAATAGCACTTTGGAATAACAATAGCGAAGCAAAAGCAATAATGCCCAGTTTTAAAAAGTACCAGGTGTGTATAACCGTGTTTACATACGTGGAATTTTTGGCAGCAGTACCCATGCGTATAAAAGCCAATGCCCGAAAGTTTTTATCTGATTATCCGGTAATACCATTTTCGGCAACATCTATACAGGCAGCTAAAACGTTTGCATTTACCTACCAAACGCCACAGCCTCAATTTATGGATTTGCTAATTGCCGCTAATACCAAAGGCAGCAAGGCTAAATTTTACACTATCAATACTAAAGATTTTGAAAAATACCAGTTATAGCCATTTTGTACAGGTAAAATAAAAGTTTACCGAACCAAAAACTGTATTACATTTGCAACGTAGTTGTACTTTTTCCGTTTACGGAGTAGTACAGCTATTTTTTTTTGCCCATACCTCAAATAACAAGCTATGATATTTTTAATACTAGTGTTTACAGCAGCGGTTTTAAGCTACATGGTTATATACG
>JAYUOV010000052.1:0-6256 GCA_043760535.1 Chitinophagaceae bacterium | reverse complement strand
GTACTTGCTTTGATATCCACCGTTAAAAAAGTTAACCGTACGGGTCATTTCCGGATTAATAAAACTGAGGCCTTCCTGCTGCCCGTTGCGAATTAAATAAGGTCTATATATTTCAAAATCGTTTACATAAATCAGGTTTTCATCAAAGCTGCCGCCACGTACATTGTACTGGCTAGTAAGCTCATTATTGCTGCCCACTAAAATTTTAATCATGCCCTCTACGCCACCTATCGGAGCCGGATTGGTAATGGCTAGTTTCGGGTTTATTTTAATCAGGCCGGTGATGGTTCTTTCGTTTTTGTTGGTAACCACCACATCCTGTAAGTTGTACAAACCTTTTTCTAATTGTATGGTAATCGTTTCTTCTTCGCCGCTACTTAGGTAAAAATTAGTTTGCTGCTGCTTGTAGCCACTATAGCTAAACACCAATGCCACGGCTTTACCCATCGGCACAGTAATAGTAAACCTGCCACTATCGTTTGTAGTAATGCCACGCTGTTTACCCAATATTACTACCGACACTTTAGCCATCGGCCTGTCTTGTTCATCTACCACCAATCCACTAATGGTGGCCGTTTTTTTTTGGGCAAAAAGAGATAAAGAAGTTGCTATAAAAAGAAGCAGTAAACTAAATAAACGCATAGATGGCTTTTGGAAATGGGTGGAAAATTAAGAAAGAATTTTTGGATGGTAAGTGAGACTTTAAAGATTATGGGGATTAGAGAACACCGCGGTTACTTTTATGCCATTACCCATTGTGGAAAACGAAGCCCAACGTAGCCAAAACACCCAATTAGTAGTAAATGGAATAATTGCCACTTTTGCAGCCGAAATTATTTCATTATTAGAAAAGTTTTTTCGCTTTGTTTTTTATTGGATTCCCTGTTAGCACTTTCAGCTCAGTTTACCCTGGGTAATATTGTGGTAGTACTTGTGGGTAATGGTATTGCTGCACTATAAAGTGTTATGTTAATCGTTTCATTGCAGATACAATCTCTTCAGTGCCACTCTTGCATCTTTGTAGGTAAACTGCCAATACCAACATACATTAACACAAAAAAACGGATATTGTACCTTTAAAAAAAGCAATCTTGTCGTCCTTTTTTTCTTTTAGCAAAGTATGAAAATAGCTCCCGGTACAATCCTTATCAGTTCGCCCCATTTAGAAGATCCCAATTTTAGTAATGCGGTAATTGTAATTACAGCCCTTAATAAAAAGGGTGCTATGGGCTTTGTTCTTAATAAAATTTATTTTAGAACATTAAACCAGCTGGAAGAATTTAAGCATAGCATTCGATTTCCATTATTAGAAGGCGGCCCAGTAGATAGGGAACATCTTTATTTTATACACTGCCAACCCGATAGGGTAGGGGGCGGTACATTAATAGCCAATAATACTTATATAGGTGGTAATTTTAAAATGGCAGTTACACACCTTAATAATAATGGCCTTACTATACAAAATATTAAAATATTTATTGGCTATTGTGGCTGGAATGCTAACGAGCTGCAAGAAGAAGTAATAGAAGGTAGCTGGCTAATAACCAATGCCAAAGTAGAAGCCGTTTTTCAATTAGATACTGCAATAGCCTGGCAGCATCTTTACACCAACCATTTAGAGCAGGGTTTGTAATGGGTAGCAAAAAGAAAAATTAGGCAGCCGCGAATTATTTTTTTAAAACGGATGTAATAGATAAAAACTGTAATTATAATAAATACAAATAATAATAAATAAATAAATATCATTGAATATGTAAAATAGTTATGGGTAACCCTAAAAAATCAATTATCAAAACTAAGTAAACAGCTTTTATACGAGGGCTCCATTTTATACTTACAGGGGTAAGTATATAATAGAGCCTCGCCGTTTAATATCGCTATTGATTTATATAACATATATAACTAACCTATATAACACCAGCATTTAACTACAATAAATTTAAATAAATACATAAATAAATAATATAAATCATATATGCCAGCGTAGCTGCAAGTTGCCTTGGGGCTACGGGGTTAATGCTACAGTTATCGTGTTCATAATAATTAAAAGTATTGGTAAGGTTACTCATTTTTACCAATACCGAAATGGCTTTGTATCTTTACCCAACACTAAGGTCAATAGTAGTAAAAGCATTAACTGGTATCAGTCTGTTATAGGTTTGTGCCTGGCCTTTAGTATTGTTATAGCCACCAAATCTTTTGCCCACATAATATACACCTGTACCAGCTTTTAAGCCTTTTAGTTTGCTAGTAGTAATGGTGTAAAAGGCAGTAGCATTGGCCGTATGCGAAGGGTTTATTACTAACTGTTCGCCTGTTATAAAACTGGCTTTAGTATCGGGGGTACGGGTATAGCGCATGTTTACATAACTGTAGCCAGCCATTATATTCAGCCCTTTTATGGGGTGGGCATTAATATCTAACTCAATACCGTCGCTGGTGGTTTGGCCGGTTAATGCTTTAAATGTTGGGTTGAAATTAGGCGCAACACCCTCGGCTAAAAACTGTGCCGTTTGCGATAGGTTGTTATTTATTATTACAGCATTTAAGTTATAAATGCCACTTTTTTAATAGTTATATTTTAGATGGTTGCAACCAAAACACCGCCAACACTAAATTGGCCATCAAGCCCCTAAGCTG
Organism: Chitinophagaceae bacterium; assembly: GCA_043760535.1. Taxonomy (GTDB): domain Bacteria; phylum Bacteroidota; class Bacteroidia; order Chitinophagales; family Chitinophagaceae; genus JAZKFT01. The sequence goes on along the minus strand of JAYUOV010000052.1, from coordinate 3,616 downwards.
ATCCTTGAGGCGGTATGGGCGAATCGTGTTTGGCTATTTACCTTATATTTAATGGTAATATAAAAGGGCACTTACTACTTATATTAAATAATTATATAATTATAATGTTTTTAAAAAAAATACAATTTATATTGCCCCAAAGGGGCGAAAAAAGAACCCAGAGCATTACCCTCGGTTACTAAATATAACAGCTAACAAACCGCCGAAGGGCAGAAAATAATACGTAACAAACAAAACTGCATTACCTAATTATTTCGCTATTTACTTTCTTATCTGCACTACAAAATTCTAAAAATTGGCACCCGTGCATCAAATAGCCTAATATTATAGCCGGGGCTGTGCTTTACATACATCCCTACTACTATATGCCACCCTTTTAAGGCTTAATGCCAGTATTTACTGGTTACATAAAAGAATTATAAACGCTTTTATACACACCAAAGCCCCCGCACATACGAACAAGATTTGCAAGCCTTTTAACCTTCCTATTCTGTAATTTTAATCCTTTGTATTGCTAAGTAGCAAAATACCCAGCATCACTTACAGGCTATATGCTAAGGTTCTGTAGCTTTGGCTATCTTTTAACCTCTTAAATTTTTGTATGCTTTCCATTCTAAAAGTTGTAGTTCTGGCCTTTTTACCAGCCATCTTTTTATTTTCTTGCAACCAAATACCGGGTAGCAATACTGCCAATGATAGCATTCTGGCAGTAGTAACTGCTACGGAGCCTCCTTCGGATGAACTAATGAGTGCCATCATGCAAACAAAACTGAAAGGCCAATACCACAATGTATGGGGCGACTATAGCGAGGGCTTAATTGCCGTAATGAAAGCAGAAAAATATGGGTTTTGCGATAGTACAGGCAAAGAGGTAATTCCATGTATGTACGATGGCCCTTCTAATTTTGAAGAAGGTGCAGCCGTAGTAAAAAAAGATGGCCTCATTGGTTTTATAGATAAAACGGGAAAAGAACTGTTCCCCTTTCGCAAATACGATTATGCCGGTGGTTTCTATGGTGGGCTTTCCTCTTTTAGAATTATAAAAAATGGTAAAGAATTGTATGGTTTTGTAGATAAAACCGGTAACGAAGTAGTGCCGCCCGTTTACACCGAAGTGCAGATTTCCTGGTTCGATGGCGGCAGCTATGCCATTGTAAAACAGGCTGCCAAATGGGGCACCATTAACAAACAAAATGCGGTGGTAATCCCTTTTGAGTACGATGCCATTAATGATTTTAACAATGGCATTACCACGGCGTTAAAAGCTGGCAAGTGGGGCATTATAGATACTGCTAATAAAGTACTAGCACCCTTTACTATGGTGTACCAAACGGTGTACGAATTCAGTAGCGGTTTTGCCCACGTAGAAAACGATAAAGACCAGGAAGGTTATATTGATGTAAGCGGAAAGCTAGCCTTTGGTGGCCTGCGCTTTGCCGAAACATCGGGCTTTAGCACCGATGGCCACGCCATTGTAAGCGAACCCGGTGGCAGCAGGTACATACTTAATAAAGATGGCACCACCACTTTTAAAGATGCTAAAATTGAAGATATTAACATGATATCTGAAAACATGTTTTTAATAACCCAAAATGGCAAACAAGGCATTGTAGATAAAGCCAATAAAGTACTGGTACCAGTAGAATATACCAGTATGATGATGATGGGTAAAAACCTGTTGCTAGTGGTAAAAGACAGTAGCCGGTATTACACCGATTTTAAAGGAAACAAAGTGGCTGATTATCTGGAGGAGTAGCCTTTTACTGTTATGCCCCTGCTGTAACCATGCCCGTAATTAGCAACACATGCCTTAAATCTAAAAAAAATAGAAAACAACACGCAATGCTATCAGCATTTTGCTTAGAAAGCGCTGCAACTCGAAACGCCGCCAACAGGTTGTGTACGGGTTTATTAGGTGCCATAACGAGGCCATCTGTTGGTTCATTTTTATTTTGAGGTGCTTTAAAAAAGGATTCAAAGCTTTTTGTGCTTCATTTTTGCTATTGTTTTTTTACGCCATAAGCGTATCCTGTTCGCAGCAAATGATGATACCCAGGTTATTTTGCCCCAGCGGGGCAAACCTTTGTAATGCCGTTTTATGGCCAGTTGAAAGGGTTGCCCTGCTGGGGCAAAACGGCAATAAAAAATGCACACTACAAAAGATAAGTTGCGCCGATGGCGTAAAAACCAGCCTGTTGTGGGCTTAATAGCACCCTGATAAAATTTTTCAAAGCACCTTTAATGTAGGAATTAGCCCCTTTTTGATGCAATATTAATTTTTAAAAAAAAATAGGTATTCATTACATAAAATTCAGAAAACTAACTTAATTTTGTAACTCAACTAGGTTGATTTTATGTACTTTAAACGATAATCAGGTACATTTTAATACAAAAACGTAACACAACCAGGCAATCAATAAGGCGATTATTCGAAATAAATAGCGATAGCCTTCTTTTTTTAGGTCTCAATTATTTAGTTTTAAACTTTACAAATGATACAACAACTACTAACAGCGAAGCGACCTCAGAATCAGTACTTTTGCATGCTAATCGCATTATTACTATGTGTCCCCTTTATTGGTAACGGGCAATCCACCCAAACCTTTCCTGCAGGTTCGTTTATTATTAATATGGGCATCACCCCCCAAAATGATAACAACGGTTTAAAGCCCTATGGTATGATATACGATTTGTTAAGAAACAACTCCGTACCCATTGCATGGGTTATTAATCCTGCAAAGGGTAAAGATGGTGTGGATTTTACCCACAACGGTATTAATTACAGGGGCGGTACTTTTGTTATTGCTGCTGGTTTTCGTTCGGCAGCAGTAAATGCCAAAATTAGTTCCTGGCAGGGGCAGGGTGTGGTTGGTGCTACAAGTGTAGCCCCACTTACACTTCCTGTGGCGCAAACCTTATCTGCCGCACCCCGGTGGACGTTTGACAGCGAAAACGGGAAATATGCTGTGCAATTTTTTCAGAAAGCAGGCATACCCAACGTTGCTTACGGGGGGTCTGATAATAAAGACGATTGGAAAAATCCGGCACAATTGGGTGTTTGCGACGATATATTTGCAATGCCCCATGCCGACCCGCAGTGGGCAACCCACGGAAATTTACTAAACTGGAATACAGCCTTAAAAGGTGCTATATGGACAGGCTGCCATGCCGGTAGTGCATTGGCCAATATGTTTAACCCCGGCAATATATCACAACAAACCAATTTTTTATCCACCAAAGTAACTACGGCAGGGCCGGATATCGTGTTGCCTCCAAATACTGTTAAAGTAGGCAAAGGTGGTGCTGTTTTTGCACAAAATTCGCTGGTGTTATGGGACAATCATGCTAAGGTACCATCTGCACCATTTCTCACCAATACCGGTACAACCATTTCAGGGCAAGTGGCATCCCCTGCCGATCCGGTTTCTCAGTACATGAATATTACCGACGATGCACATACAAGTGGTGGATCTGAGCAACAATATATGCCTGTAAGAGGTGGCGCTTGGTTCCCTTCTACTCGAATAATTACTTGGGATCCTTCTTTTGATAATTCGAAAGGCGGTAGCCCGGGCCCCGCAGTATTGATGGCTTATGGCCGTGGATTTGGCAATGT
>JAYUOV010000051.1:0-2243 GCA_043760535.1 Chitinophagaceae bacterium | reverse complement strand
GCCCAATTACGGTTGCCCAATTACGGTTGCCCAATTACGGTTGCCCAATTACGGTTGCCCAATTACGGTTGTCCAAATACGTTTGCCCAATTACGGTTGCCCAATTGCGGTTGCCCAATTACGGTTGCCCAATTACGGTTGCCCAAATACGGTTGCCCAAATACGGATGCCCAAATACGGTTGCCCAAATACGGTTGCCCAAATACGATTGCCCAATTACGGTTGCCCAATTACGGTTGCCCAACATAAACAAATAAGCATGCAAACCACCATTAACGATATAAAAATCATAATAGCCGACGACCACGAAATATTTCGGGATGGCTTTAAGCTAATGCTGAGTAAGCAAAAGGATATACAATTAATAGGCGAAGCTGCTAATGGCCGTGAGCTGGTAGAACTGGTAAATGAGCATATACCCGATCTGGTAATTACCGATATAAAAATGCCCATTATGGATGGCATTGAAGCAGCAAAAAAAATTGCTGCACAGTTTCCGGATATGGGCATTATTGGCCTTTCTATGTTTGATGAAGACGACCTTATTATAGATATGCTGGAAGCAGGCGCCAAAGGCTACCTGCTAAAAAATGCAAACAAAGAGCAGATTATTGAAGCCATTAAAACCGTGTATAATGGCGACCCGTATTATTGCAAAACCACGAGTAATAAGCTTACGCAAATGATTGCAAAGAGTAAGTTTAATCCTTACCGGAAAAAGCAAGCCATTGAATTTAGCGATAGGGAAAAAGAAATAATTACGCTTGTTTGCCAGGAACTTACGAATAAAGAAATAGCAGACAAACTCTTTTTAAGCAGCCGCACCGTTGAAGGCCATCGGTTAAAAATTATGGAAAAAATGAATGTGAAAAACCCGGTGGGCTTGGTGGTGTATGCTCTCAAGCATGGCTTGGTAAAAATGTAACTCAGTTTATTGTAACACCACTTTCTCCCCACCAAATTTAGGTTCTGTAGATAGTAAATGCACATCCAGCATCAGTATTACCCTAGCCAATACTTCTCGGGCTTTGGTTTTAAATCCATAACGGGCTGTTACATCTTTGGCATTAAAACCAATAGCGGCAATACCATTGTGCCGGGCTATATACAAGGCTCTTTCGTTATGAAAAGGTTGTGAAATAATGATGATTGAATCTTGCCCAAAAATTTCCTTTGCCCGGATAATGGAATCGAAAGTGCGGAAACCGGCATAATCTAATACGATGACAGAATCCGGTATGCCATTCTCCATCAGTGCCATTTTCATGTCCTCCGGTTCGCTGTATCCTTTACGGCTGTTATCGCCACTGGCTATAATGTATTTTATTTTGCCGGCCTTGTACAGCGCTACTGCGGCATCTATCCGGTATTGAAAATATTGGTTCGTCCATCCATTACTTACATACCGGGAAGTACCCAATAGTATGGCGGTTTTATGAAAAGGCACATCTGCCGCCGTGTTATACAAGTAAGGTTTTGCATCTTTCGATACTTTTTTATAACAGATAAAAACAGTTGTTGAAATGATAATTGTCAGGCTAAAAAGCCATTTGAACAATTTGGAACGAAGCAATTTCATGGGGGGATATTAAGATGGCCGTTAACTATTTAAAAAATAAATATGCTTTGCATAGTTCAGCTTTTCGCTGCTTTTCTCAATAGTTTCTAACAAAACCTTATACTTTTTTGCTGATGTTTAACAAATTCCATGTTTGAACACGTAAATTCGCATTATGCCTAACAAAGAATCAATTGAAAATTTTAGAAGAAATGTGGTGGATAAATACACTATTTATAATAGTTTATTTGCTGCACTACCTTTTAGTGGGGTAGCCAATGTTGGAAATTTATTACCCATTTTTTTACAACATTGTGTAGATGGATACGACCATGGCAAAAGTCCGGTGGAGATTATAGACGGGTTTTTTACCCAACAAACAATAGGTCTTAATAATGATGAACAGCTACAGCGGCTGTTTAAATTTGTACAATACATAGAGCGGCAGGTAGTGCTTTTTGATGCCATTGAAGATGCCGCTTTTCCATCGGTTAACGATGTAAACGGGCCGGGAAGCCTGGCTAATCTTTTAAACGAAGCCACTTTTAGCAATAAGAAAGAAGCTTTAAAAGAAAAGCTACAACACTTTAAAATACGCCTCGTACTTACCGCACATCCTACACAGTTTTACCCCGGCACAGTGTTGGGCATTATCCACGATATGGCTGAGGCTATTGGTAAAAAT
>JAYUOV010000050.1:0-2244 GCA_043760535.1 Chitinophagaceae bacterium | reverse complement strand
TTTAGCGAATAAGAAAAAACAGCGGTAAGCAGGATGGATGCGATAAAGAGTAGTACAACTTTTTTCATGGCTTCAAACATAACCAAAAGCGGTATTGCTTTAAAGCTTAAAATAAAAAAAAGGGGAGAAGCAGTTTATACGACTGCCTCTCCCCTACATAAATTGAATACTGACTTACCGACCAATGACCTAATGACTAAAATTTACACTGCAAAACTGGTTCCGCAGCCACAAGTTTTACTGGCATTGGGATTGTTAAATGTAAAACCACGGCTGTTTAATCCGCCTTCAAATTCCACCTGCATACCATAGAGGTACATCTCGTGGCCAGGGTCTATAATGCAGGGTATGCCCTCTATTTCAAATTCCATATCCTTAGGGGTTTGTTCGTCGAATTGTAGCACATAAGTCATGCCACTGCAACCGCCGCCTTTTACACCCACCCTTAATTGCTTACCCTGCGCTGTTGCATCTTCGTTCATTAAGCGTTTCAGTTCTTTTACCGCACCTTCGGTAAATACTACCGGTTGTTGAATCATTGTTTCCATAATTGTTGCTTTAAGAATTGCAAATATAAGTTAGTACCCGGTCTGTTTGAAGTGGCACAAAGTATTGAGAGAAAAATTTCACATCTCATAAACTGGAAGTAAATCAATTGCGAATCAACTAATCAACTAATCAACCAACCTCCTACCTTCGTTTGCATAATTAACAACCATGGATTACAGTAAATTAGAAGCCATCAACTGGGGATTATCAATTGCCTTAATAGTACTTGGCGGCCTTTTTGTTTGGTACATTATTAAAAATAAAGACACTGGTATTCATCAAGAAGCAAAGCCCGAAAGTGTTGGTACCAAAGAGACCCGCCAATTACAGCTAAGTGCTTACGAGCGGCTGGCGTTGCTATCCGAGCGGTTCAAACTCGAAAACCTGATCAGTTCCCTTTATCAAAATGGGTTTTCTGCAAGGGAAATGCAGCAGGCGATGATACAAACCATACGGCAGGAATATGCGCACAATATTACCCAGCAGATTTATGTTAGTGCCGCCATTTGGAGTGCTATTGAAAAAATGAAAGATCAAAATATCTTCATTGTTAGTCAGCTAGCTTCAACACTTACAGCGGAGGCCACTGCTATGGATCTGAATAAAGCCATCCTGGAATTTACAATGGCTAACCCCGAAGTTACCATGAACAAACTGGTGCTGGAAGCCGTTCAGTTTGAGGCAAAGAAATTACTATAGAAAACGAACCAGGATTAACCAAGATTAAGCTGATATCTTCTGATTTAAACGTTAGCCAACCAAACAAAAGTAAAGAGTTAGCAAATAAGATTATATCAGCTTAATCTTGTAATAATCATGGTTCAAAAACAAGCTATATGAAAGAAACCAAACGTTATACCGATTCCGGCATAGAAATTAAACAATGCTATACTAGCAGCGACCTTACAGGAAGCCCTTCTTTGGAGGAGCCCGGGGAGGCACCTTACACCCGTGGCATACAGCCCAACATGTACCTTGGCAAACTATGGACCATGCGGCAGTACGCCGGTTTTAGCACGGCCGAAGAAAGCAACAAACGTTACCACTATTTATTGTCGCAAGGTGTAAGTGGCCTTAGTGTGGCTTTTGATTTACCTACACAAATAGGCTACGACAGCGACCACAAACTTAGCGATGGGGAAGTAGGCAAAACAGGTGTGGCCATCGACAGCCTGGAGGATATGCAGGAACTATTTGCCGGCATACAATTGCAGGAAATAAGCACCTCTATGACCATCAATGCTACCGGGTTTATTTTGCTGGCTTTTTATGTAGCACTGGCCAAACAGCAAGGTGCGGATCTTACCAAAATAACCGGCACTATCCAAAACGATATTTTAAAAGAATACGCTGCCCGTGGCACCTATATCTACCCGCCCAAACCGAGTATGCGTATTATTACCGACATTTTTGAATGGTGCAGCAAGGAGCTTCCAAAATGGAATACCATTTCTATTAGTGGCTACCATATAAGAGAAGCAGGAAGTACGGCTGTGCAGGAAGTGGCCTTTACACTCAGCAATGGAAAGGCTTATGTAAAAGCAGCACTGGCAAAGGGTTTAGACATAAATGTGTTTGGCAAACGTTTATCATTTTTCTTTAACTCCCATAATAATTTATTTGAAGAAGCGGCTAAATTTAGAGCAGCACGCCGCATGTGGGCTACAATCATGAAAGACCTTGGGGCCACCGACC
>JAYUOV010000049.1:0-6265 GCA_043760535.1 Chitinophagaceae bacterium | reverse complement strand
AATTGTTTGCTTACCGCTTCGTTATCTGCATTTATTACAGGGTATTGTTCTCTTAGTTTCAATATATTTTTTTCGCTGCCATACCAATAATGCATGGCAATTTGTGCGGCCTGAGCCCCCATTGTCTGGTAGAGTGCTATAAAATGCTTTGCTACAAGGCCGCCCTTATCTGCCTCATTATTAGTGCCGGTAAATAATATGTACATTTTTACAGAGTGGTTGGCCACAATATTTTCTAATATAGGGTGGGTACTGGCACAAGGGCCACAATAGGGGTTACATATTTTTATAATGGTTTGGGTGGCAGCGGGGTTGCCCATCAGTAAGCCACATTTTTCATAACCTGCTGGTGCCGCTGCTTGCCGCTGTAGCATGGCAGTAAATACTTCGGGGTTATTTTGCTGGCGTATATACGCATATTTATAGCCATCTGCCGTAGCAGCTTTTTGCAATGCTGGCTTTAATGCCAGCCAACTAACCAATGGCAAAGCCAACAGCGGCAACAATAGCAATGCTACCTGCCAGTTAAAAACCTGCCAATCGGCTGGCAATACGATTGCCGATAAAGTAAATACCGCTTCAACCAAAATAATGCCTTGTATAGACAGGCAAAGCTTGCACCACTGCTTTACTATCTTGTACTGGTAATAGATAGAGTAAACAGTATAAGGCAGTACCAGTAAAGAAAGCAGGGCAAGCGGCAGCCAGGCATTTGGGCTGTTGGCAGTAAGCAACAAGTATAAAAAGGTGCCGGCAAAATAGGCAAAGCCCATTTCGCTCCAACTAAAGGAGCCTATTTTGGCACCCTTGCTTTGTAGTACGGCATCGCAGTTAATGGTTTTGCCGGCACTGCAAAACTGCTTTACGGTTTCGTTTTGGCGGTCGGCCTCGTACATCAGTAATAATACGGTAACCGCAAGGCCGCATAATTTAAGTAATAACCAGGGTGCAAAAATAAACGGCGTGGCTGCGTTTAATGTGGCAATAATAAAGAGGGCTATCAGTGCCAAAAGGCCTGCATTCCGGTTCGTGAAGATATTCCGGTTCGTGGGGACACGAACCGGGGCACTTTGGGCATTGTCAGTAAACGGTTGACTGTCGTCGTTTTTCAAAATCACCGCCACATTCTTCCATTTGCTTAAAAAATCTTCCCGGCTGATGGTTTCGGGTTTGCCTTTGGTATTGGTATAGGTAATACTGCCATTATGTACCCGGTTTACTGTTGCAAAATCGTTACCAATACCGGGTAATTGCATATAGGCTAAAAAGGGTTGCCCCAATTCGTCGAGGTATTCGGCCGTTGCTTCTACCGGGCTATTGGCCAGGCCATATTGGTTCAGCACATGGTGTACAGCAAATAGACTTGGGTAATCGGGGTGGCCGAGGAGGTCGCCTTTTAATTGCTGGGGTTGATAAGTAATGCCTTTGAGGCGGAGCAACTGGCCGGTGGCGGCTAAACTATTGGTGTTATGTGTTTGCATTCATTATTTTTTTCGTGTCCTAATAAATAACTGTTTCGCTGCCTTGTAAGCTGCTTTATAGTATTAAAATAAATTTAGGAATGTGTGGTAAACGAAATAAGTGTATAAAAGTCCTTTATTCCGTTTGTGATTGTAAATGTTTAAGATAAATTGCAAACTGCAAAATTATATTTTGCAGTTTGTGTTAAAATATTGTGCAACCTCTTCATTGGTATGTATTGGTCGGAAATAGCTTTAAAAACATGGTTCATATAGGCGCATTGATAAAAGAAAAAATGAAAGAAAGGCGATTGAGTGCGGCTGCTTTTGCAAAATTGATTAATACCGATCGCAACAATATATACAACATTTTCAGTCGCCAATCTATGGATACCGAACTGCTTTTTAGCATTAGCATCGCTTTAGAACACGATTTTTTTCAATATTATAAACCAGTAGCAGCAGTGCCTGATTTTGAACCTAACAAAACCATAGCAGCCACAGAGAAGGATTGGTTGCTGAACCAGTTTAAGCAACTGCAGCAAAAATTAGATATGCTTCAAAAGCCCGGCTTACATAAACATCCCTAAAGTCGGTTATCCCGTTCCACTAATAATTATATCAGCTCCGGCAGTAGCAATAACCCGTTCGGGCAGCTATTATTACAGCTTCGTTATGGTAATGGACTGTATTGTTTTGCAATACCAATTGTATTTATAATTTAGTCCAAACCACGAAGTGGTTCAATAATAGTAGCCCGGGTGCAACCCGTGGTAAAAGTGAGTTTGCCAAAACAACCCCTTTGGGGTTGAACTGATTACACCGACTGTTAAGTGCTGTAAATCATCAGTTTGCCCCCCTCGGGGTTAGGCTTGTAATTGTAAATTAAACCACGGGTTTCACCCGTGGTTACTGTTGTTTAACCCTTTTCAGAGTTAAAAGGTTGGACTATTAATCTTGTACAATTCGTATAACTGCATCAAAGTTTTGTAGCAATTAGAATTGATTGATTAAATAACACCCGGCCACAAAGATTGCGACAATTTTAAATGTCACCCCTCTTAATTCCAACCCTGCCCATTTAATAAAAGCACTCTGTATATTTGAACTTTAACGATTTAGCAGATATGCATTGGTACGAAGAAGAAGTAAAACGAATTGAAGCGGAGAAGAACAGCCTGAGTTATCAGCCCAAAATGGTGTTCTATGGAAGTTCTTCTATTAGACTATGGGGTAATCTCTATGACGATTTTAGGAAATTTTTGCCGGCAAACCTGGGCTTTGGCGGCTCCACGCTTGAAGCATGTGTCTGGTATTTCGATCGCATTATGGAAGATTTTTCACCAGAACATATTGTAGTCTATGCCGGAGATAACGACCTAGGCGATGGCAAAAAACCAAAAGAAGTGGTTACTTATTTCGAAGAACTTTCATCCTGCATCAAAGAGAAATTTTGCGGTGTTTCCTTCACTTTTATTTCAATAAAACCAAGCCTTGCCAGGTGGAATATTAACCACCATATTTACGATACCAACAACCTTATAAAAAACGCTATACAGCAGCAGGGCAGCCAATCTTACTATGTAGATGTGTACGAAAAAATGGTGGATACGAATGGCTATCCATTAATGCATTTGTTCGATAGTGATGGCCTCCACCTAAACGAAGCCGGCTATTCTGTTTGGAAAGAAACTTTGTTAACACATTTTTCATTAAACAATGATATTTTCATAACTTAGGCTTGGTTTAGTTGTTGCACCTTGCAGCACCATCCCCACATTATGAAAAGAACCTACCAGAAATGGTTTAGTCCGGTGCTTAACAAGGATATAGAATTACTTGTATTTGGCCATGGTGGCCAACCGGTAATCTTTTTTCCTACCCGTACAGCACGGTTTTTCGATTATGAAAACTGGGGTATTATCAATGCCCTCAGAGAAAAAATTATGCATGGCCAATTGCAGGTTTTTTGTGTAGACAGCAACGATATCGAAAGCTTTTATTCCAACACCCATCCTGCCGAAAAAATAAAAAGACACCTTGAGTACGAGGCTTATATTTTATATGAAGTAATTCCATATATCCGTACTTATAATCAAAATCCTTTAACGGCAGCAGGTTGCAGCCTCGGTGGGTACCATGCCGTAAATATTGCGTACCGGCATCCGGAATGTTTCAATAAAGTAGTGGGCATGAGTGCCCGGTACGACCTCACCCTTTCCGACAATAAATTCCCCGATTTGCTTAATGGATATTTTGATGAAAATATTTACTTTAATATGCCCAGCATGTTTGTGCCCAATATCAACTGCGAAACAACGCTTCAGCAAATGCGGCAGATGGAAACCTCTATTGTAATTGGTAAAGAAGATGCTTTTTTACAAAACAACCAACACCTTACAAGGTCTTTGTGTACCAAAGAAGTAAACCATCATTTTTTTGTTTGGAACGAAGAAGCCCACCGCCCAAAATACTGGCGGCAAATGGTAAATCTATATTTGTGAATGCCCTGCCTTTACACTGCTGATTGTGTCTTTCAATATTTAAACCATCCATTCATCAATTTCCCTTTGCTTTGCATTCTAAAAAATTGATATATGCCCTGGCTTAGTAACATTGCCCGTAAAAAGAAACTTCGTTTTTTTATAGACCCAATACCAAAAAATGCCCAGGTGCTAGAAGTAGGTTGTGGCGGTAATTGGGTTAAAGAATATATGCAAGCAAGTGGCTGGCAAAATTATACTGGCATAGACATTGAAGGAAATCCCGACATTAAAGGCGATCTCAATAACTGGAAACAACTTGGCCTAAAAGCAGCTACTTACGATATTATAATAGCCTTTGAAGTGGTGGAACACGACGACCTCTGGCAAGCATTTGCCGACCTACTTACACCCGGCGGAAAAGTGCTGATTACTACACCCGTACCGGGCAGCGATTGGGTACTTAAAATACTGGAAGCCATAGGCCTTAACCAAACAAGAACCAGCCCTCACACCCATTTAACCGACCTTCGCACCATTAAACATTTAGAACTGCCATATTACAGGCAAATGTTGAGACTTAGCCAATGGGCAATTTTTCAGAAACCACTATAGCTTTTTCGAAGTTTATAAAGATTCCAGTTTTTTACGGCAATTATGGTATCGCTTTCGGCATTAAGCCATAGATAACTGTTTGCCAAAGAATCTGGTATTAAAACCATCTGAATGTGGTATTGTTTAAGGCCAGCTATCATTTGAGCAGTAGATGTATAGCCTTCTAGCCCACCATGGTTGTGCCATTGCCCCAAATAGTCTATTGCATTTATACTATTTGTTTCGTGTGTTGCTATTACGGTTTTTGGTTTAATGTACTGCCTTAATAGTTGGGCATCTGCCAGTTGGGTTCTTAATTCAAAGCTAAAGAATTGAAGTTTTCCTATTATCTCTTTACCACAAAAAAACATTATAACAACTGCTGTTATCCACCAAATAACGGATGGCAAATGTATTTTGTAGCTACACCGTACAGCTAAGTTTAGCGTTAAAATTAATAATATTATATTTGTAATCCATAAATACCGCTCATCTACACCTGCTAATGCATAGCCAAAGCAGTATAGTAAAGAAAAAATATAGGCGTGTAAGTCTATATGTTGAGTGATAAACTTCTCTTTTTTTAGTATTTTATTTCGTACAAAATACAATACCAAAACAAAGAAAACGACTAGCGTTGGCCAGGCTAACCGGTTAGCTCCATAAATTATTTTCAATTCGTCCCAACCATTGTTTTTAATAACATTCAGTTGAAGTTTCATGTTTTCTTCTCCCCGCCAAGGAGCCCATTTTTCGTAATTATGAACTAAAGTTATTTCCTCCCACGAATTATAGGCAGCCGAATCTGGCAGGGGTAATAATCCTGCATGTAATGATGGCTGCACCGATCCGTTACCAAACCGCATCAGCCCATGATTGTAGGCACCTGCTGTGGAAACTGTAAATTGATGGTATCGCTGGTAAATAGCAAGCATCCATACTAAACTTAGTAATAGAAAAACAATGCTTATTTGTGCCATTTTTTTTAAAAATGTAAGTGAACGTTTTCTATAAATAATAATTAGCCAAGCTGTGTACAGGAAAAGATGTGTAGCAAAAAAGAAAAAGCCATACGCTTTAATAAAATAAAGTGCTGCACCTAAAATACCAGTAGGGATAGGCTTTTGCAGCCATTTACCTGTTACAACCATGTATAAATAAATGGTTAAGCCTGCCGTCATTAATGCATCTGGAGAAAGGTAATGTAGCGTAAAATATGCTGCCCATCCACTAATAATGGTTATGCTGCTAATAATAGCCCAAAGTGGCCATGTGTACAACCGAACAATCTTTTGGGCGTAATAAATAACCAACAGCCCACTGCCAATTTTTATTAAGTGAAATGCATTAATAGGTGCAAGACCCAACTTTAGCAGGATGGCAAGTATCCAGCTAATCATTGGACTCCAATAGGCATTAATAGCATTACCAAAATGACCAGAGGCATATTTTTCTGCAATAGATAAATAACTTATCGAATCATTTGGCACAAAATGACCATAATAGGCAGGCCAAAATATAACGACAATTAATGCATACAAAATATAGGGCCATAGTAACAAGATTAAACTTATTGGTTTATTTTCTGTTTTCCACATTAAGCTGTAAGTTTATAATAGTAAAATTACGGTAACTATTCAGGCAAATATTAACACTTTTTAGTAAATGTGGAATAAAAGTTGGCTTAAAGTTCATAAAATGGTATGAGCTTGTGCTGATGATCGATAA
>JAYUOV010000048.1:0-6279 GCA_043760535.1 Chitinophagaceae bacterium | reverse complement strand
TGGCTGATATGGGCCAAATGACGTGTATTTTTTTACTACAAATGAATCCACCGTATTTATGGTAGTTCCGTCATTAAAATCCCATTTATAAGTTCCTTTAGATGGTGTAGATAATCTGAAAGTAACCGACAAAGGCTGACAACCGGAAACAGGCTGATATGTAAACTGATTGGTAAATGGAAAAACCTGAACCAGTTTTATGGCCGAGTCCGCACAGCCGCCGGGGCTTGTAACTTTTAGTTTTACATTATAATTACCTACCGGAAATGCCACAAAAGGATTTTGCTGAAAAGAGGTATTGCCATTGTTAAAATCCCAAACCAACCTGCTGTAATTGTAGCTGCTATTTGTAAACCGTACCTTCAGTGGCGGACAAATAGAAATAGAATCGGACAAGCTAAAAGCTGCCACCGGCTTTTTTATGTTGATGTAATTTGGTTTAATAACCGAATCCATACATCCATTTCCGTCGGTTACAAAAAGCTTAATGGTATAGCTGCCACTATCGGGGTATGTGGCAAAAACAGTATCGCCAACCAATGTACCAATACCAGTATTCCAAGTATAATTTAGGTTAATGCCCTGGCCATTTGCTATTAGCCTTACCGGAGCTAAGGGGCAAGAAAGAGTATCTGCTGTAGCAAAACTTACCACCGGTTTGCTGTTATTAATAGCACCTGCAAGCTCCACAGAATCTTTACACCCGAGAATGTCTGTAACAATCAGTTTTACACTATAAGTGCCATTGGCAGTATAGGTATGGGTAAATGGCGGAGCAGCGAATGTTTGTACAGTGCCATCGCCAAAGTCCCAGTTCCAGGTAGTAATAGGATGGATGCCATCGTTAGTGGAAGTATCTGTAAAAGTGACCGTTTTGCCAGTGCAGCCTGCCGGATTTATAATGCTAAACCCAGCTTTGGGCCCACTAGCTACAATCAAATTTTGCCTGATGACCGTATCAACACAACCAAAAATATTTCTGACTATGAGCCTTACGGTATAGGTACCGCTGGTGGTATAAACATGTTGGGTAACACTATCGGTAGCAATGGCCGCAGCCCCATCGCCAAAATTCCACAGGTAATTACTTACATAGGCAGGGGTTTGGTATCGGGCTGTAAAAACAAGTGGGTTATTTCTACAGGTAGTGGTAGCATTTACTTTAAAACTGGTGGGTGTAACACCTACTATAATGGGTTTAACCACAGTATCCGAACAAGTAGCATTGGTGGCAATAAGACGTACCACGAAATTGCCGCTTGTTGTATACAAGTGAGATACGTTGCTGCCAGCAGCTGTATTGCCGTCGCCAAAATCCCATTGGTAGGTATTACCACCTATCGTAGGCGTGGCATCAAAGGCATACAGGAATTTATTATTACAATTATGACTAAAAGTAAAGTTGCCCACAGGTGGCAGTACCCTAACATAGTTATTTAAAAAAGTATCTCGGGTACATCCGTTATTATTTACCCTAAGCTGTACACTATAAGTGCCCGGTACATTATACCTATGGCTGGTGTTTTGCAGGGTGGAGGTGTTGCCGTCGCCAAAATTCCAAAAAATAGCTGTGCCCAGCAATGAGGTATCGGAAAAGGAAACAGTTTGCCTGGCGCAAACCGGATTGGGAACAATTTTAAAACCAATAACAGGCTGGGTGCCCACACGAATAGTTTGGGTGGTGGAATCTTTACACCCTGCCGATGTGGTAACAACAAGTTTTACAACGTAATTGCCAATGCTGTTATAGGTATGCGATGGATTGGGAATAGTAGATGTAAAGCCATCGCCAAAATCCCAGTTATAAGCTGTAATGGGCTCTGCAGAACTGATAATGGCTGCAGCATTTAAAGTAAATGGGGCACAACCGCCCGAGGCATTTGTTTGAAAATTAGCTTTGGGCGGGGCTATTAAAATCAGCCCCTGTTTTGTAAGCGAATCTTTACAGCCATTGGTATTGGTTACCACCAGTTTTACAGCAAAAGAACCCGATGTGGTATAGGTGTGCGATACCGAGGTGCCTGTACCAAAACTTCCATCGCCAAAATCCCATTGTCTTGAAACTACACCGGCAGTAACATCGGTAAATGTAACCATAAGCGGCGGCTTACAGGCGCCTGTAGGCTGGCTATTATTAAAGGCGATTGGCGGCGTACCTAATACTGTAATATTTTTTGTAAGCGAATTGGTACAGCCATTAATAAAGCGGTTAAAAAGTATTACAGGGTAAATGCCCGGGCTGGTAAATTGTTTTATTGGGTTAAAAAGGTTGCTGCCTGTACCATCGCCAAAAGTCCAGCTGCTACTTACGGTTGCTGCAGGGCTGGAGGCATTCGATAACAGAAATGGGGTGTTAGAACAAACTGATAGCGGCAAGTTGAAATTTGTGTAAATGCTATCTGCTACCACAAAATTATTTTTAACCACCACATTAGAACAGCCATAACTGCTGGTTGCTACTAGTTTTACGTTGTAGGTTCCAAATGTGGCATAACTATGTACTGGGTTGGCCAAATTGCTTGTGTTGCCATCGCCAAAATCCCAGGCGTATGTAAATGTACCCGAACCGGCCGAGGCATTAAAAAAATTAACCGTTTTGGGCAATGAACAATAGGGCTGCATGGTGGTGTCAAAATCAGCTTTTACAGTATCGCCAACTTTGATAAATGCTGGTTTAAAAAGGTAAGCTGCACAGCCACTGGCATTAGCTACATAAAGTGCCACATCGTAATCGCCAAAGTTAGTATAGAAATGATTTGGGTTTTGTGTATTGGCCGATGGTGAGCCATCGCCAAAATTCCAATCCCAAACGGTTATGGCACCGGCGCCACCTGTTACAGACAAGTCTGTAAAATTAATGGTCATAGGAAAACAGCCTTGCGTGGGCGAAGCTGAAAATTGTGCTGTGGGCACTGGCTTTACGGTAATAAGATTGGCTTTGGATATAGTATTAGCACCTAAGGCATTAGAAACAGTAAGACTTACATTAAATGAGCCTACAAAAGAAAAGGTTTTCAGGGGGTTCTTTAAGGTAGAGGTGGTACCATCCCCAAAATCCCATAACCAGGCGGTAGGGTTAGCGGTGGACTGATCAAAAAACTGTAGCTCTACAGGTACGCAGCCTTCGTTTGTGTTAGAAGTAAAAGCGGCTACAGGCTGCGACATTATATTGCTAAAGCCACCTGCTCCCAAAAATGTAAGTGGTAGCAAAAACCTTATAAAATTTTGCATCAAACGCATGTAGTAATTGAATATAAATGTTGATATTGGGTTAAAGTAAAGCAATCAATAGTAGGTAACAAAATGATAACCAAAGTTGCAGTTTATTTTTTTATTTCATATTGCTTTTAAATTACGTCGGCTTTTGAATTATTTATTGTGGTGCAAATGGTATTAAGGATTGATTGGGAATACATTTTTTTACAAAAACTACACAAAGTATAATATGGTAAAAGAGGCATGCAAGCATATTAATGCTGCCCGTTTATGAAAGATTGGTAAGATATTAGTAGGGGGAATTTAAATTTAAGGCATCCCTTTTGCCACATCTTCCCTCCCAAAAATAATCGGTCTAAGAAAGGGGCGACCCTCTGCAGTCTTTCATTTGAAGTTATAAATTTCTGATGAGTAACAATTTTTAATGCACCCAATTAGAAATTGATTTTTGTAGTTTTACTTGAGACCCTATATTTGCAACCCAACAAGATGTATGGTAAGTATCTTACCTGTAAATTTTTAGGAAAAGGATGGTGCGGTAGCTCAGTTGGTAGAGCAATGGACTGAAAATCCATGTGTCGCCGGTTCAAACCCGGCTCACACCACGAAAAATTGAGCAGTTGTGATAAATTTCACAACTGCTTTTTTTTGGTTAAGCAATTAATTTTATTGGATACAACATGCCAAGGCGTTCATTCCAGTTGTTTTTGCCGAAATGCCAGATAAAAAATAGTAGAGCTGGGCTAACTTTTTCTGTTCTTCTTACAGGTACAGATTTATGAAGATTAGTTAGTTTAGTATTGGTAGCTGCACCATTTACATACATTATCGGTTAGCGATGTATTTCACTTTTTTGGGCAGAATTACGATTTTTAGTAATCAAAGAAAGGGTAATGAATTGGGAAACCCGATTGGCTTTACTTTTTGATGGGGTGTACTTTTCTATTTAAGCCACAAACCAATTATTTTTACCCTTATGGTAAAAGACGATACGCTTTGGAAAGGCATATTGGAGAATGTGTTCGATGATTTTTTGCGCTTCTTTTTTAAAGATGCCGATACGATGTTCGATATGGAAAAGGGTTTTCAGTTTCTGGATAAGGAGCTGGAACAACTTTTTCCTGTGGTGGAAGACGAAGCACCCAAATTTGTAGATAAGCTGGTAAAAGTATTTACCAAAGCTGGCAAAGAAGAGTGGCTGCTGGTACATATAGAGGTGCAGGGATATAACGATAAAGATTTTGCCCGCCGAATGTTTACTTATTTCTACCGCATACTGGATAGGTATAACAAGCCTATTACTGCTTTTGCCATTTTTACCGATAGCCATAAATCGTTTCACCCCAAAGTATATAAGTACGAACACCTGGGAACTAAAAACACGTACCAATTTAACACCTATAAAA
Organism: Chitinophagaceae bacterium; assembly: GCA_043760535.1. GTDB lineage: Bacteria > Bacteroidota > Bacteroidia > Chitinophagales > Chitinophagaceae > JAZKFT01. The sequence goes on along the minus strand of JAYUOV010000048.1, from coordinate 1,657 downwards.
TACTGGGGCAAGATGAGGCCGCATTGGCAAAGGATCAAAACCCGTTTGCGATAGTGATTTTAACGGTGCTGCTGGCCTTAAAAAAGAAACAGCTTGCCGATGAAGATTTGCTACAGCTTAAAATGCAAATATTTCGCAACCTGTACCGGAGAAATATAAGCGAAGAGAAAATGCGGGGGTTGCAAACATTTTTAAATTTGTATGTGCATTTTGCCAAACCGGAAACAACCAATAAATTTGAACAGGAAATACAGTTATTAACCGAAAATACAAAAACCATGGGCATAGTAGAAATGGTGCTGGATAGAGCCGAGAAAAAAGGCAGAAAGCTGGGAATGGAAAAGGGAATGGAAAAGGGAATGGATAGAAAAGCAACCGAGATGGTTACCAATTTATTGTTAACTAAGCGGTTCAGCATTTCTGAGATTTCAAATTTTGCCAGTGTTACCGAGGCTTTTGTTTTAGAAGTGCAAGAGCGGCTGAAATAAAAAGGTGATTACAATTTTAATGGCTGCCACACGGCAGCCTTTATTGTTTTGAAAATCTAAAGACCTGGCTAAGTTTCTGTTGTTTTTGAGCGGCAAAGTAAAGAAATATGGGTTGGGTTAGGTTGTCTAGATAGCGGTTTCATACTACTTTTATTTGTTATAGTTATTTACGGAACCGTATAAATTGGGTTATTTTTCGCAAAGGTTTAAGTGGAAGTGTAAAAAAGTAGGGTTTTAGATTGTTCATTTTCCAGGCCAATGCATCTTCACGATTTGCCTTAACTCTGTTTTTAAAAGATGCATTACTCATGCCACCTGTCCTCATTTTTACCAATAAAAAAGGTATATATACGGCCTTGCATTGGTGTTTCACAAACATGCGAAGCATCATTTCATAGTCAGAAGCACTTTTAAGCTGAATGCTAAACGGGCCTACTTTATTATACACTTCCTTTCGAACAAAAACAGTTGGATGGGGCGGCATCCAACCGTAATGAAAGCTTTTAGAATTGTTAGCACCAGCTTTCCAGATACGTGTAATAGCATTCAAATTTTTAGATTGCACATAGTTAAGATCTCCGTAACAAATTTCGGCGTTGGCATTTATAGCAAAACATGTTGCCACTTTTTCTAACACATTAGCCGCGGCATAAACATCATCGGAGTTAAGAATGCCAACAATATCTCCGGTGGCCAATTGTATGCCTTTATTCATGGCATCGTAAATACCTTTATCCGACTCCGAAATAAATGTTGCAATTTTATTGCCGTAGCTTTTTACAATTTCCTGGGTGCCATCATTAGAATTACCATCTACAATGATGTATTCAATATTGGGGAAAGTTTGATTAATTACACTCTCAATTGTATCCGTAATGGTGGCGGAACTGTTATAGGATACAGTAATGATGGATATTTTCATAGTTTATTTATTAATGTAAAACTATCTGTAAACTTGCTTGAGAAGCTTAAAATATTTCAGAAACACTTCGTTTCGGTAATAATCGGTGTTTTATCCTTCATTTCCTTCGTAATGTTAGCCGATTTTATGTTGATGAAATATAAATATTCGGTTCTTCGTCAAAATTAGTGGAAGTCATATTGAAAGTTATTTGTGAGGAAGTAAATCATGGCCTTAAAGTTGTCCATATTTCTAAACCCCCTTGCCC
>JAYUOV010000047.1:0-19228 GCA_043760535.1 Chitinophagaceae bacterium | reverse complement strand
GAACGGAGTCCCGTAATGCTACGGGATTTACAACGTTCGCCAATGTCGCTCCATCAGGGCACGGCTTTCGCTGGGTTCCACCGAAATAATCGGGGCAGGCAAAAAAGAAAACTACGCAATGAAAACTACGAAGGGTAAGGAGTTCTGAATTAATAGGTTTTGGTAAAAACGAAGCGGCTGCCTCTAAAAAAAAAGAGACAGCCGCTTTGTAATAACAAAAAATCCAAACAATTATGCAAGGTCAAAACGGTCAAGGTTCATCACCTTAACCCAGGCTGCTATAAAGTCTTGTACAAATTTTTCTTGGCCATCGGCACAAGCATACACTTCGGCAATAGCCCTTAACTCGCTGTTAGAACCAAAAATTAAATCTGCACGGGTTCCGATCCATTTTAGCCCGCCAGTAGTACGGTCGCTACCCACAAAGGCATCGTCTGATTCCGACACCGCCTTCCAGGTGGTATCCAAATCAAGAAGGTTCACAAAGAAATCGTTGCTCAGCACTCCGGGGCGTTTTGTAAAAACACCGTTTTGCGACTGATCAAAGTTGGTATTCAAAGCCCGCATACCACCTACAAGTACCGTCATTTCGGGTGCTGTAAGGCTTAAAAGTTGTGCTTTATCAATGAGCATATCTTCGGCAGATACAGTATATTTTGCTTTAACGAAATTGCGAAACCCGTCTGCCTGTGGCTCCAATACAGCAAATGAAGCCACATCGGTTTTTTCTTGAGAGGCATCTGTACGACCTGCCGTAAATGGCACTGATACAAAATGACCCGCATCTTTAGCAGCCTTCTCTACGCCGGCACATCCGCCTAAAACTATTAAATCGGCTATTGAAACCAGTTTTCCGCAAGATTGGGCGTTGTTAAATTCGTTTTGGATGTTTTCTAAAATACCTACCACTTTAGCTAATTGAGCTGGCTGATTCACCTTCCAATCTTTTTGCGGGGCCAAACGGATACGTGCACCATTGGCACCACCCCGTTTATCAGAATTACGGAAGGTAGATGCTGAGGCCCAGGCAGTAGCAACCAACTCCGCCACCGATAAACCTGAAGCAAGTATTTTGGCTTTTAGCGTGGCAATATCCAAATCACCTATCAGGTGGTGTGTAACTGCTGGCACCGGATCTTGCCAAATAAGTTCTTCCGCAGGCACTTCTGCCCCAATATAACGGGCTTTGGGCCCCATATCCCGGTGTGTTAGCTTAAACCACGCTCTTGCAAAAGCATCATTAAATGCCGCAGGATTTTCCAGAAAATGTCTTGAAATTTTCTCGTAAGCAGGATCTACTCTTAACGATAAATCGGTAGTAAGCATAAATGGTTGATGGCTTTTAGAAGCATCATGTGCATCTGGCACCAAACCACTTCCTGCACCATCTTTCGGCTTCCACTGATGGGCTCCGGCCGGGCTCTTCGTTAGTTCCCATTCGTAACCAAAAAGGTTTTCGAAATAGTTATTGCTCCATTTGGTCGGGGTTGTGGTCCATGCGCCTTCTAACCCGCTGGTAATGGTATCGCCGGCATTACCAGTGCCGTATGTATTTTTCCAGCCCTGGCTTTGTTGTTCAATGCCTGCCCCTGCTGGTTCTGCCCCAACGTATTTGCCCGGGTCGGCAGCGCCATGGGTTTTACCTAGTGTATGCCCACCTGCAATAAGTGCCACAGTTTCTTCATCGTTCATAGCCATACGGGCAAATGTTTCCCGTATATCCCTGGCTGCTAAAAGTGGGTCGGGGTTTCCGTTAGGCCCTTCGGGATTTACATAAATTAAACCCATCTGCACGGCTGCCAGCGGGTTTTCCAGTTCCCGGTCGCCGCTATACCTTTTGTCCCCTAGCCATTCCCGTTCAGAACCCCAGTAGATATCTTCTTGTGGTTCCCAAACATCCACTCGGCCACCTGCAAAGCCAAAGGTTTTAAAACCTGCAGCTTCCAATGCACAGTTGCCAGCCAAAATCATTAAATCTGCCCAGGAAATTTTTTTTCCGTATTTCTGTTTAATGGGCCATAATAGTAAACGGGCCTTATCAAGGTTGGCATTATCGGGCCAGCTGTTCAATGGTGCAAAACGTTGGGTTCCGCTACCTGCCCCACCACGCCCATCGGCTATGCGGTAGGTTCCTGCACTGTGCCACGCCATCCGTATAAATAAGCCACCATAGCTACCATAGTCTGCCGGCCACCATGCCTGGTCCGTGGTCATTAGTTCAATAATATCATTCTTTAAAGTGGCCAAATCCAGAGATTTAAAAGCTTCGGCATAATTGAAATGATCCCCCATGGGATTGGATAAAGGAGCATGTTGGCGAAGAATATTCAGTTTTAACTGGTTAGGCCACCAGTCTGGGTTCCTGGGGCCACCGCCTGCAGTATGCCTTATGGATGAGCCACCAGAAAAAGGGCATTTGCTTTCGCTATTTACGTTGTACGAAGTAGTGCCTGGGATGTTTTGATTTTCCATTACTTTGGTATTTTTTTAGACTTAAGAATACACAAATTTACAACGAACTTTAAGACAATATTTATTTATAAACCCTACAAATTTATAAATGATACCTAATGTGATTAAACTAGAAAAAAAGGAGAACACGGTTTGTAAGGTTAATCACGAATTTTTTTAAGATAACGCTACACAAACCATCTGTATGGTGTCCTTTTTTTATTGAAAATAGTAGTTGGTTACCGGTTTAAATTTTCAATTTCATTATAAAAAAATTTTCTTTTACGCAAATGACATTTAGATAATACCTGTAAATGTTTTTTACCTAAAACATTTAACAAAAAATGAGGGTAGTGTAACTGAGTGAGAAATGGCACTGCTATAAATATGAAAAGTGGCAAAACATTTATGGAAGCAATACATGTTATAATATGTTATTATATACATCTGGGTTACTTTTTCTCATTACCCTAAACGGCTCGGGGTGCATAACGTAGCCAAACTGTTCGTAAAGGCCATGTGCATCTTTGGTGCCAAGTGCCCAGTTGCGAAAGCCCTGTAATTGCGGATGCTCATGAACCACAGCCATCATCCATTTAGATAGGCCAAGTCCACGAAAAGCCTCATCCACAAATACATCGCACAGATAGCCATAGGTAGCAAAGTCTGTAATGACCCTGGCAAACCCTATTTGTTTTTCGTTTTGATACAGCCCGAAGCAGCAAGAACCTTCAATGGATTTTTGTACAATCTCCACTGGAATATTTTGGGCCCAATAGCTTTTAACAGAAAGGTAGTGGTGCAGATAAGGTACGTTGAGCAACAACGGGTTTGTAGAAATTGTAAAGCCGTCTTTTTGATAAATGTGGTATTGCATAGCAATGATGATTTTTACAATTGTGGGCTGATGATGGAATATTTTTTACAAAAAAGCTTCACTAAACGACATTGGTTTGCAAAGGGCAAATTAGTGAAATGCTTGTAGAAAACCGATTATAAGGAATGAACTGTAAACACCAATTATTTGGGTGATGAACACGGGTTTGTATGCTGCCTTGCAGAAAAAGTGGATTTTTCAATTCACGATTTTATCTGTTAGTAATTATGGTAAAATATTTCCAACAGTTACTTTATCATGTTCCAAAAAGGGCAGTTGTAATTGCTGCCGCTGTAAGTTCAGCTATATTGCCGGGTGGCAAATTTTCTATGGTAAGCTTTTCTATACTGCAGCGGATAAGGCGAAGTGTGGGGTAACCAACAGCGGCCGTCATCTTTCGTACCTGTCTGTTTTTGCCTTCTATTAGTATAAGTTGTATCCACGATGTTGGAATATTTTTTCTGAACCGAACGGGAGGATGCCTTTCTGCAATTGCAGGTGTGGTTTGTAAACGAATGGCTTTACAAGGTTTGGTGCGATGCGTTTTTCCATCAACGTTTATTAAGATGCCATTGGCTAATTGTACGAGTGCCTCTGTAGTAATGTTGCCATCTACCTGCACCCAATATACCCTTTGGTGTGCATGTGTTGGGTGCAGAAGTTTTTTGTTCAGCGATGTATCGTTGGTTAATAGCAGCAATCCTTCGCTATCATAATCAAGGCGTCCTACTGGGTACACATTAGTTGGCACATTAAAGAAATCTTTCAATGTTTTTTTACCAGCTACGGCAGAAAATTGCGATAATACATTAAATGGTTTATGGATGATGAAATACCTATACACAGCTGTTAGTTTTTTATAAATTACACTGAAATGTAATGTAGAAATACCTGATTGGCAACGGCATTTTTGGATGCGTTTTTTAAAGCAAAAATCCCGACCATAAAGACCGGGACTTTTTATATAGATGGGTTAGTAAGTATGGGAATCTCATTCCCTTCACAATATTAAAAAACATTTCACCCATACAAATAACTTTGTACAAATATTTTATTCACATTTTTTTAGCCATAGAAAATTTAAATCAAGTTTTCTTAAAATTATTGCAACATAAAAAAAGAATTTTTCTAAAATCATCAACCCGTTTTTTTTTTGTATTCCTAAAATTTAAACTTTATAAAACCATTGCCTACACTACATTCTATGAAAAATGCTCGTGGCAATGGTGTTGTATTCTTCTCCATATCTGATGGGCTAATATAGTAGTAGTTATAGCTAAAGAAATGGCAATAACAAGCCATGAAAATGTGAATAACATTGAAAAGAATTGTAACGCAAAAAGAAAAAAAATTGTTGAAAGCAGCATTGTTATTCCTGAATGAACCAAAATATCTGTGGCTGCATGTTTGCTTTTGTTAATAGCGAGTAGTATTGGTATAATCGGCCATAACAAAATCCATCTGCTATCAACAGATAAAAAGTACGAGTAGGTTATCTGCACTTGTATAAAACTGCTCAATACCCAGGTAAATAGTAGCAGAGCATAACGGTGTTTAAAACTATAATCGGGTGAACAATCGAAACATGTTTTTAAACAGGATGGACTGGCAACAATTATTTTTCTATTGTAAGAAATGAAACTGTATAGTTTTTTAAACAGCCAATAAATCCATGCAATACGTAGCACAGGTTTTACAAAAAATATTTTTCGATTGAGAATTTCGGCTAATGCATCAATACCATATTTCACTTCGCCTGTTTTTAAATTTACCAACGGTATTTCGTGCCTAGCCCTTTTACTGTTTAATGGATATTCCAGGATGTTAATCGTTGAGAATGCTACGCGGTTTTCTTTGCTTAGCATCCCTGATTTTATAAATGCTTTCGTATAGGCTGCACATAACGGGCAGTTATCATCGTAGAGTAAAACTTGCTGATTTTTCGTTTTCATATCCGATTTTTTAGTGGGTTACAACTGTTTCTACTACCGAGTGCAGTTTCCTGTTTCGGCCTAAAGCTACTTTTACCAACTGCCAATTACATTACTGCTAACTAATAAACAACTGCAAGGTAAAACATTCTTTTTTAATTTTCAGTATATATTGAAAATAAGAAAACAACCAAAAAAACTCCTCTCCTTTACCTTTGCAAAAATATTTTTTACATGCTTTTTCCCGGAGGAACTACGGCCGAATGGATTGCCACATTAATTGGTGCTGAAATAATAGGTAATGGTGCAGCCATTGTTGGCGGCATTAACGAAATACATAAAGTACAGCCCGGCGATGTGGTGTTTGTGGATCATCCAAAGTACTATGATAAATGCCTTACTAGTGTGGCACAATTCATCATTATTAATTCGAAAGAAGTGGAAGTGCCAGACGGTAAAACCTTACTTTTTACCAGCGAACCTTTTGAAGCATATCTAAAAATAGTGCGGTATTTTCGGCCTTTTGAAGCTGCAGTACAAATGGTAAGCAGCACTGCCGTTATAGGCGAAGGCACGGTAATTATGCCCGGCGCTTTTATTGGCAATCATGTTACTATCGGCGCTAATACAGTTATACACCCAAACGTGTCTGTTTACGATTACTCTGTTATTGGCAGTAATGTGGTAATACATAGTGGCACTACCATTGGTGCAGATGCTTTTTACTATAACATTATAAAAAATAGGAATGTATGGGCTACAAAAATGGAAAGCTGTGGCCGTGTGGTGATAGAGGATGATGTGGAAATAGGTGCCAACTGCTGTATAGATAAAGGCGTTACGCACAACACCGTAATAGGGCGTGGCACTAAAATGGACAACCTAATACAAATAGGCCACGATGTAACCATTGGCAAAAACTGCATTATAGCAAGCCAGGTAGGCATTGCCGGCGCTACTGTAGTAGGCGATGGCGTTACACTTTGGGGACAGGTAGGCGTTAACAAAACCATCCATATTGGCAATGGCGCAGTGGTGCTTGGGCAAAGTGGCGTTACTGCATCTCTAGCCGCAGGCAAAACTTATATGGGCTATCCTGCAGAAGATGCCAGCATCAAGCGCCGTGAACTGGTTTGGCTAAAACGCATACCGGCACTTTGGAAAAAAGTAATGGAGGATAAGTAACTATTCCAATTGCATTTCAAAATAAACTACACCTCGTAATGGATTTGGGTAATAAGCATCGGTTTCTATAAAACCCAATTGCTTATATAAATGGTATGCAGGCTGCAATCTTTCCAGCGTGTCTAGTACCATTTTTTTGTAGCCGAGTTGTTGGGCTTTTTCTATAATGCAGAGGCATAATTTTTTACCAATGCCAAGGCCATTGTAAGTAGGCAAAACGAACAGGCGTTTCATTTCGCAGGTACCATTTCCCTTGTTGCGGATGGCTACCATGCCGGTAGCTTTGCCATCATCAGTTTTACAAATAATGATGCTGCCGTTGGGCGGGCCATACATGGCTGGCAACAACATATACTCTTCGTCTATATTTTGAAAACTTAAATCTTCGCCTAAGAAAACGAGGTAAGCCTTTATTAATTCGATAGCCGATTCGTAATGTTGAGGTAGTTGGGCTGCTATGTACTGCATGTAATAAATTAAAATTAGTCTATCCGAAAACTACCATCCTCACCTGCATGAACTTCTATAATTTCTACAACCGCATCCTTGTTTAATTGCCCATAAATGTGTGGAAAATATTCATTTACAGATGGGGCTAATTCATATTTCAGTTCTGCACTCAGTTTAGCGGCTTCTATTTTTAATAGCAATACTGTTAGCTGTCCATTATAATATCTGTTCATCGTTGCTTCTAGCTGTTCGGCAGTGCTTGCATGTATAAAGCCGTCGGTGTTTAATGATGCTGCTTCGTAATAAATGCTATCGGCAAATTGTTCCCATTGGGCTGGGTTTACTATGTGGTAAAAAAAGGGCGGTAGTTCCATAATGATTGTATTAAAAAACCACGAGTAGCACCCCTAAACACGAATAAGAAATAGGTTTTTAAAACTTTATTCGTGGCCATTCATGCTATTCGCGGCCATAGAAAAGTTCAATTTTTAAAACCTCGTTTCCAGATACAGAGGTAACATGGCTCTCCATGTAGGCCAGTCGTGGCGCCACTCTTTACCCCATATATCCATTTCGTACCAAATGTTTTTGTTGTATAGAACGCTGGCCAGTTCTTTGCTGCCATTCGGGTCTTCGTAGGGGCCGCTACCGGTAAGTATATGTATGTGTCGGCTGCGGCGAATATTGTCTAAATACCATGGATCGCTAAGGCCGGGCATGTACTGCACGGGGCTGTTGTAAAATACCTGCTCGTCGTAATAGCCATCGGTATATTCCATTAAATTATAAACGCCACTCATGGCTATTACACCATTAATAATATCGGGTCGTTTTAAAAACAGGTTCATGCTATGCAGGGCACCAAACGAAGCTCCACAGGTAATAATCTGCGTATCGGCCGAGGAATTGGTTCTTATAAAAGGGATTACCTCTTCAAAAATATACTGGTTAAACTGGTTTTGCCTAATGGCTTTGTGGGCACCTTCCATCTGCTTGTTCATCCAGCTTTCGTTGTTAATGCTATTTACGCTGTACACTTTTACTTTACCCGCTTCTATAAAAGGCCGCAGGCATTCCATTAACTGAAACCTTTCGTACTCTAGGTAATCGGCTGCTGCGGTAGGTACCAGCAGTAGTGCAATACCGTAGTGGCCATAAATAGCGATTGGCATGTTTTGGTTAAGGGCGGGGCTGTGCCAGCCAAAAAGTTCTCTTTGCATATTGTATTTATTGGTTTTTTTTTAAAAAGTAATAATGTTTTCTGAATTTCCTTTTAAGCAAATATTCAATACTTAATAATCAATTTTCAAATGCACCAATCCAAGTACTTTTATTGTTTGTTGCGTATTGAACATTGAACATTATTTTTAAATGTGTAAAATAGCCTTAAATAAGCTTCTTTAGTTCCTTCCACACATCCCGGTAGCATTGGGCTGCATATCCACTATTGGCAAATTCCATAACGGGTGCATTGTGGATTCCCATTTTTTCTACATCGCTCAAATAAGGGATATAATTTTTTAAAAAATCTTTATTGCGGTAAAAGGTTTCCAGGGTTTCGTTGTGTAGTGTTTTCCTCAGGTCGGCCATAGAAAAATAGCAGAGCAGTTTGGTATCTGGTGCGTTTTCTTTTACAAAAGCTTTTACCATTTCGTAACTGCGGATGGAGAGTGTGGTAGGTATGGTAGGCATTATAACGGCATCTGCTGCATTAAATACAGCTTCGTGCAATAGGTTAAGGCCAGGCGGGCAATCTAGAAATATGTAATCGTACTTGCCCTTAATGCTGTTAAGCAAGGTTTTAAGTCTTTTTCTGCCCTGCTTCATACCATTCAGTTGTATATCGGCATGTCTGGCACTCATATCGGCTGGCACCATGTCTATCAGTTGAAATGCTGTTGGGCAGATGGCTAAAGCCAGTTCTGTTTCTTGCCCCAGCACTTTTTTAGTATCACTGTTTTTTGCGTTGGGTTTTATTTTAAAATAAAAAGAAGCGGCGCCTTGCGGATCCAGGTCCCATACCAATACTTTATGGCCTTCGGCAGCAGCCAGATAAGCAAGGTTTACACAGCCGGCAGTTTTGCCCACACCGCCTTTAAGGTTATAAAGTGCCAGTATTGCCATAGTCCCTTTTTTAATTTATAATAGAATAATGCTACGATTGCCGAAAGATGAAACTAACGAATTTTGAAAATACAAAAGAAATTTTAGAAAGCAAGTGGGCTGAAAAGTAGAAGGACAAGGATACCACGGATTATTGAGGATGAAAACGGATTTTTTGAAATATCCTTTTGCTCATAAATGGCAACCCATTGCAGGTATAGAACAAGGCTTGGCAAAAGTGGGGAATTAGTATTCCGTACGCCCCACTTTTGCCAAGCCCCATGTTAGCCGTTCGTTCTTCTTCGCTTCGGTCAGTCTGGCTTATGTCAAATATATTTCGTCTCTCACATAAGTATTGTTAAGCCAAAAACAATGCTTTGTATATTCATTTGCCTTGGTCAATTTGTCTTTTGTCGGCAAAGGATATGTGTCTGCTGCGTTCGTAGCGTGGGGTCTAACGTGTGAAACGGAACTGAATTTTTTGTTAGGAAAGTTTGTGTAACGAATATCTTTTTTGATTTGTTTTACAATGTTTCCTTTTGTGACAATTTCTTTTGTTTTTGCCCAGACCTTCTCTGCCTCAAGAATGTCTGCATACGGCATATTCCAAAATTTCACTTTCCTTAAAACCAATTCTTCGTTTTCAAATTGAAAGAAAACAAACAAAAATTTATGCTCTAAAATATCTTTAAAATTTGAGTCGTCCCAATTTTCGTTTACAAGTTCTTCGTATTTGAAATTTGGAAATGAAATATCCTCTTTAGGTAAATTGTTTTCTTTAAGTCTTACAGTCTTTACAATAATCTCGGCTTTCTCAAATTCTTCAATTTCTTTATTGAGTTCAATACCTAAAATTGCTTTTGTTAGATTGGCATAAAAACTTTTAGCTGTGGTATTAATTTTAACGCCAGTCAAATCAAGAATTTGCTCAATTGCCTTGCCGTAATAGGGTTTGAATTTTGAAATTACAATTTGCTCAATTGTTTGTTTTTTTGCAATTGCAACTGACGGAATTAATTTTCCGTAAATCTCTTTTGTCTCGCCTGCAATGGAAGCTATGATGTGATTAACATAACCTTGCTTTAAAGAATATGCTCTTTGTTTTGCAGCAATTTTTGAAAAAGGTTGCTTTCTGACCGATAAAGCATTAGCACCTTTTGTGCAAGCTCCTAAGTAAAATGTATCTCCTTCTGAAAGTTCGTGGGCTTTTCCATCGGCAACTTTTTGTTTTATTAGTTGCCAATCTTTTTTGATGATTTCCAAATCTGTATTTGGGAAATTCCATTCATCAACCAATTTGATAATCAAATCGAGTATATCGTAACCTGCTTGATGTAAATAAAAAATGAGCAATATGCTTGCATTCTTTTTCCAAAAATCACTTTCCTCAAACTTTTGTTCAACAATTTTGAAATAGTCGATTATACTTAAAACTAATCTTTCTTTTGAACGATGTTCATTATTCTTCAACTGCTTTAAAGGTGAAGATTTAAGTTCCATACCAATTTCAAAAAAATCGGCTTCCGGTTTAGAATTTGGATTATAACCGAAGTAGAATTTTTCAAGTATTTTTCCGAAGTTTCCTTTGCCTGTGTAATTGTGTTTTAAAATACTGAGGTCGCAAACTTGCCTTAAAGTTTTCCCTTTAAGCAACTGGGCATAATCTATAATTGATTTTTTGTCTTTAGGATTGTAAGGCAACTCCATTCTCAATTTTTTGTTTTAAAGCGATTCCAATTTTTTCTATAACTCCGACTACTAAGGCATTCCCCATAAAGAATGCTCTTTTTGTGTCTGAAACTCCTTCAAGTTTTGTGTGGTCATCCGGGAACATATTTAGTCTTTCAAGTTCAACTGGCGAAAGTCGTCTAAAGCCTTTTGGTGTTTGAATTACGTGTTTAAATCTTGATGCAGATTTTCCACCTTCTCCTGTTATTATAGTTCTTGAAGGTTTGTCTAACGGATCTGGAAAATTCATTCCACCCTCGCTATAATTATATTCATAACCTTCTGCATTAGTTCGCATTTCTTTTTTTGCTCCTTTTAGATATTTCCATTTGTCAAGTTCTTGTTTATTAATATAAAATCCTTCCGTTACTTCACCGTTTTGAATGAGGTCTTTGAGTATGGTAAAACTTCCTTCATAATTCGGTTGTGTTTTTATTGTCGTAACCAAACCATTAATCATGACCCCTGCATTTTCAAATATTCCTGTTGCTCCATTTTTATTAAAATTTTCAGAAATGGAAACGATGTCGCCTTTGAGTTTAAATTCTGTTGAGAATAGTGTAATGTCTGATGTTACAGGAAATGCTTCGGCTAAAGTCCCTTCTTCCAAAATCCATTCACTTGCTGGTAATTCATTTATGGTGTCATAAATTGAGGTTCCTTGAAGATATGCCAAAATAAAAATCCTTCTTCTTCTTTGTGGCATTCCAAATTCTGCTGCATTTACAATTCTCCATTCTACGGCATAGCCTAAGTCGTTTAAACTTTTTAGAATAATTGCAAAATCTCGTCCTCGTTGTCCTGATGGTGAAATTAAAAGCCTGTCAACATTTTCTAAAAAAAGATACTTGGGTTTGTTGACTTTTTCTGTCAATATTTTATGAATTGACCACCATAAAACCCCCTTTTTCCCAATTAATCCTTTTGAGTTTTTCAAAGACGTTGCCACCGAATAATCTTGGCAAGGAAAGCCACCAACTAATAAATCGTGGTCTGGAATTTCTGAAACCTCAACAGTTGAAATATCTTGATTGCTATGGTTGTCTTTTCCAAAACGGTTTTCATAAACCAATGAAGCATATTGAGTTTTGGTCGATGGTTCCCATTGGTTGCTCCAAACTATTTCGTATTCTGAATTTAATTTTTTATTAAACCCCGATGATGCAGATTTGTTATTCCACCCTTCAAGCCCAATTCTGAAACCACCAACTCCTGCAAACAATTCAATTACTTTTATTTTATTTTCCATTTTGAATAGTTTTAAGGTAAATAACTTTTTCTTCTGCAACTTTTAGTGTTTCTAAATCTGCATCTTCCTCTAAAATCTTGTAAGCGATTTGGTCACTTAAAAATTCAGATTGTAATTCCTTTTCGTCCACCTTAAAATATTTGGAAACCTGTTTTATAATCAGTTTTGTTGGTTGTCGTTCATTGCGTTCAATTTTTGCAAGTAGTGATGTGTCGATGTCTAATTTTTCTGAAACAGTTTTTAATGTCTGCCCTGTTTCTTCTCTTAGCGTTCGTAGAAGCTCACCGAATGAAGTATGTTTTTTTACATTTGCCATTGGTCATAATTTGTCCAAAAGTACAAATAAAAAATAAATGGACAAAATAAGTCCACAAAAGATATTCGCAATTTTTTGGGTGGTGGGTGGGCTTTGGTCTTGTCAATAAATGGTGGGAAAAGCTTTGATTATGCAGGGTGCCCAATAGAATGACGGCTATCGATAAATTATACCAACTAAAACGGTTATACTGGCTGCCATGTTTGTGCAAACCCTCTGATTAATCCTTGTAGTTTTGTTGTATGATAGTAACAATTACCCTTAACCCCTGCATAGATAAAAGCACAACAGTAGCAGCTATAAAGCCCGAGGCGAAACTGCGCAATACAGAAGTAGTGAACGAGCCCGGCGGCGGCGGTATTAATGTAAGCAAGGCGTTGGCCAGGTTAGGCGTTGCTGCTCCGGCATTGTTTACAGCCGGTGGGCACAATGGCGAAATGCTGAAAAGCCTGCTTCTAAATGAAGCCATTTCTTTTACATCTATAGATACCAGGGTGGAAACCCGGGAAAACTGGATTGTGGTAGAAACGGGTACGGCCAAACAGTTTCGTTTCACTTTTCCCGGTAGGGAGGTGGAAGAGGCTGCGGTTAAAAACCTGCTGCAGGCATTACAATTACAGGCACCATCTTATGTGGTGGCAAGTGGCAGTTTGCCACCTGGCCTGCCCAATAATTTTTATGGCGAAGTAGTACAATATGCCACAGCAGCCGGTGCTAAATGTATAGTAGATACCAGCGGCGACGCTTTAAAGGCATTGGAAAACAAGGGTGCACACCTTATTAAGCCCAACATAGCCGAGCTGTGCAAACTGCTGGATATAGACACATTGGATTTACTTGAAGTGGACGATGCGGCACAACAGATTATTCAAAATGGGTTTGCAGCAATTGTAGCAGTATCTATGGGTGGCAATGGTGCATGGATAGTTAGCGCCAATGAAAAACATTTTACCCCAGCACCAAAAGTGGATGTAAAAACCACCGTAGGGGCAGGCGACAGCATGGTGGCCGGCATTACCTATATGCTGCATAAAAATGAAGGCCTGCAAAACGCCATACGCTTTGGTGTATGCTGTGGCAGTGCCGCCACTATGAATGCCGGTACCGAATTATTTAAAGTGGCCGATGTGTGGAACTTGTACAATGGGATGGGGTAAATTTGTGGATGCAATTTTCCGACTACTTTTTTTTGTTTTCACTCATTGGTGTTCGTTACCTTATGCTGGCAGCTATTTTGTTCTTGCTATTCTATGTAATAGGTAAAAGAAAATGGCAATTCAAAAAAATACAACAACGGTTTCCTAGGGCTAAAGATTACCTGAGAGAAATTGGGTTTTCAATAGCAAGCATAGCCATTTTTGCAGCGGTTCCATTTGTACTTCTTTTTAACGATAGCATAAGGCCGCATACTACCTATTTCGAAAAAATGGACAAGTATGGCTGGTTGTATTTTTATGCCGCCTTCCCCATTATGTTTTTTATGCACGACACCTATTTTTATTGGATGCACCGGCTAATGCACCATCCAAAACTGTTTAGGGCAGTACACCTGGTACATCATAAATCTGTAAACCCTTCGCCATGGGCTGCCTATGCATTTCATCCGCTAGAAGCCATTGTGGAAGCGGGTATTGCTGCCATTTTTCTGTTTACCATACCGATACATAAAGTACACCTGGGCTTGTTTTTTCTGTTTATGATTACTTACAATGTGTACGGCCATCTTGGCTGGGAGCTGTACCCAAAGGGATTTAGCAAAAGCCGCATTGGCCGGTGGATTAACACCTCCATAAACCACAACCAACACCACCAGTATTTTAAAGGCAACTATGGTTTGTACACCTTAATATGGGACAGGTGGATGGGCACCATACGTAAGGATTATGACAGCCGTTTTGAAGAAGTGAAAGGCCGGAAGAAAGAATGAAATAATAATTGCTACAATCCTCCAAAATCATGAGCAACCCATTCCAAACTCACAAAACTATAACCTCTTAAATCTGTTGTAACGCTTAACATGATGTGTTTATAACATAAGGTTACCAATAAGAGTATGAAATGCGAGGATTCACTAGATAAACAACCCATCAATATCGTTTGGTTAAAACGGGATCTTCGTTTTACCGACCATGAACCATTGTGGGCAGCACAACAGCAAAACCTGCCCGTTTTGCTGCTCTATTGTTTTGAACCTTCGGTAATGGCTTACGCAGACAGCGATGTTCGCCACTGGCGTTTTATATACGAAAGCCTGATGGATATGCAGCCCAAATTGGAAGCTGTAAATGGCAGGCTCTACTATTTTCACAACGAAGTATTAAGTGTATTTGGAGCGTTAGCCAGCCAATATCAGATCAACGCTATTTTTTCCCATCAGGAAGTAGGCAATAAGCTCACCTACGACCGAGATAGTACCATGCAGCGCTTTTGCAAAACCCACCAGATTGTATGGAAAGAATACCAGATTCACGGCGTTATCCGCAAACTTAAAAGCCGAAAAAACTGGGAAGAACGCTGGAAACAAAAAATGACGGAGCCGCCCAAACTGGTGCATGAAACCAACTGGAATATTATATTACTGGATGATTATTTTTACCAAACCATTAAAGGCGAAGCTTTATCTGAAGCCATCACCACGAGCAATAAAAATTTTCAGCCTGGCGGCGAAACCACAGCCTGGCGCTACATGGAAAGCTTTGTAAAAGAGCGATATGTAAATTATAGCAAACACATCAGCAAGCCCGCCCTTAGCCGAAAAGGCTGCAGCAGGTTATCACCATATATAGCCTATGGCAACATTAGTATGCGGATGGTGTACCAATACACCATGCAGCATTATGCAACATCCGCCAATAAAAGAGCCCTCAGTAATTTCATCAGCAGGCTGCATTGGCACTGCCATTTTATGCAAAAATTTGAAGACGAGTGCCGCATGGAATTTGAGAACGTGAACCGTGGTTACGACACCATCATTAAACCCAAAAACGAAGCTTACATACAAGCCTGGCAGCAAGGCAAAACCGGTGTGCCGCTGGTAGATGCCTGTATGCGTTGCCTGGTGGCAACGGGCTATATCAATTTCAGAATGCGGGCTATGGTGGTATCTTTCTTTACCTTTAACCTGTGGCAAGATTGGAGAGAACTACACTTTTTAGCAAGGCAATTTTTAGATTATGAACCTGGCATCCATTACCCTCAACTGCAAATGCAGGCAGGTGTTACCGGTGTAAATACCATACGCATTTATAACCCTGTAAAAAATGGCGAAGACCACGATGCGGAAGGTGTTTTTGTAAAAAAATGGCTTCCCGAATTACAACATATTCCAGTTAATTACATCCACAAACCGTGGGAACTAAATACTGCCGAACAAGAACAGTACGGCTGCATTATGGGTAAAGATTACCCTGCCCCAATAGTAGATATAGAAGCCTCCCGAAAGTATGCCAGCGACATTGTGTGGGCTATTCGCAAAAATGGAACCGTAAAGGCAGAAGGCCAGCGGATAGTAGCCAAACATGTTAGTAAAAAAGGCAGTATGGATAGTAGAAAAAAGAAGAAGATGGCTGCAACCGTTCCCTTGCAGGCAAGCTTACCTTTTTAATAAAATGTTCGCCATGTAAACAGCATTACATACATACATCTCTCCAAAATTTTTTAGAAATATTTTTTGTTTCAGCCAACATTATATTTTCCTAAGAACCAACTATTGGGGATAGGGCTGCTGTAAAAAATTCAAATGCCAATAAATGAATAAATACTGCTTTAATGGTTGGTACAATTTGCTTCGGAAATTTTACGCCCAGTTGTATTATTCCTACAAAAACTTTGGCTACATGAGGCCTTTTGGGTTCATTACAATAAGAAATTCCAAACTGTAAAAATGGGTACATACCACCACAATAAATCCCTTTCAGCGGATTCGTTTACTTTTGACAGCATAAACAACCTTAAAAAATGGACGCAACTTTTAATCCTGATAAACAACACACCCTTGCATCGGCCATTAGCATAGCTGGTACCGGCCTGCACACAGGCGTATTTGTAAATATGACACTGAAGCCCGCCAATGCCGGTTATGGCTTTCAGTTTCAGAGAATAGACCTGCCAGAAATGCCAGTAATTAAAGCCGATTGCGACTTGGTTACAGACACAAGCCGTGGCACAACGCTGGAGCAAAACGGTGCCAAAATTAGCACCGTGGAGCATGTACTGGCGGCACTGGTAGGTATGGGTGTAGATAACTGCCATATAGAAATTAACGGCCCAGAAATACCCATTATAGATGGCAGCAGCGAACCTTTTATTGAAATTATAGCCGAGGCTGGCATAATGGAACAGGATGCAGCAAAAGCCTGGTACAGCCTTGATGAAAACATTACGTACTTCGACGAAGCCAAACGTGTAGAGATGACGGCCATGCCATCCACCGATTATAAAATTACCACGCTGATAGATTTCAATAGCCCAGTATTGGGCACCCAACATGCGCAGCTTAAAACCATGAAGGATTTCAGGGGCGAAATTTCGCCTTGCCGCACTTTTTGTTTTTTACATGAACTGGAAATGCTGCTGGATAATAACTTGGTAAAAGGTGGGGACATTAATAACGCCATTGTAGTGGTGGACAGGCTGGTTACCGACGAAGAAATGACCCGCCTTGCCAAAGCATTTGGCCGCGAAAAGATGGAAATAAAATCGGAAGGCTATCTGAATAACCTGGAACTACGTTTCCCTAACGAACCAGCACGCCACAAACTGCTGGATGTGGTAGGCGATCTAGCACTGATTGGCTACCCCGTAAAAGCCCATATAATAGCCAACAGGCCTGGTCACAGCAGCAATGTGGAGTTTGCAAAAATGATAAAACAGTACATCAAAAAAAACAAACACAATCAGGGCGTACCTATTTACAATCCTGCCCTGCCATCGGTATATACGCTGGAGCAGATAGAGAAAACATTACCGCATCGTTTTCCTTTTTTGCTGGTAGATAAAATTATAGAGCTAACGGATAAGCGGATTGTGGGTATTAAAAATGTAACCTTCAACGAGTGGTTTTTTCAGGGGCATTTTCCTGGAAACCCAGTAATGCCGGGGGTTTTACAGATAGAAGCACTGGCACAAACAGGCGGCATACTGGCCATTAACGCCATGCCAGACGGGCAATACAACACCTATTTTTTAAAAATAGACAACTGTAAATTCAAGCAAAAAGTAGTGCCGGGAGATACCATGATTCTTAAAATGGAACTTACCGAACCCATTCGCCGTGGTATATGTGTAATGCGTGGCACGGTGTATGTAGGCAACAAAGTTTGTACCGAAGCAGATTTGGTGGCACAGTTGGTAAAAAGGGGTTAGGGCTTGGGTTATTGGGGATTGCGGATTTGTAGACACGGCCATTTATGGCGTCTCCTTCTTGCAGATAAAAAATAAAAGAAATTATGAACCCCAGCGAAAACCGTTTCCTGGTGGGGCTACATTGGCGAACGTTTTAATCCCGCAGCATTACGGGACTCCATTCATCTGTAGTGCTACTATTATACAATGCTGTATTACTTTTAATTATTGCTGCCCGTTTCGCAAGGCTTATTATAAAAACCCCATTTCAAAATCTGGCTTAAATAAAAGTTTAACAAAACAATCCTTCGCCTTTTATCGTAATTAACTGCATGAAAAAAATCGTTTTTTTATCAACCATTTTAATTGCATCTACCAGTTGTAACCAATCTATTTTAAACAAACAAACTATTATGGATAGTCTTAAAAAAGAAAACCCCGTTTATAGCCGCACCGATAGCAGCAAAGCCGAAATGACCGAAGACCAATGGAAAAAAGCATTGACCCCAGAACAATACCGTGTGGTCCGTCAAAAAGGAACAGAAAGGCCATTTACAAGTCCGTTTGAAAACAGTAAAGAAGTGGGTACTTTTTATTGTGCTGCCTGCGGTAATCCGTTATTTAAAAGCGATGCTAAATTTGAAAGTGGCTGCGGCTGGCCCAGCTTTTACGAGCCTATTAGCAAGGCGGCAATTATATATACCCCCGATGTAAGCCACGGCATGAAACGCACCGAAACCCAATGTGGCCGCTGCAAAGCACACCTTGGTCATGTGTTTGAAGATGGTCCGCCGCCAACAGGTTTGCGTTTTTGCATCAACGGCGTAGTGCTGGATTTTGATAAGGCAAAAGATGCAGAGAAAAAATACAATAATGAGAAAAAGGATGGATAGTTACTATTGAAATAAATAGTGATTATATAAAACAAATGGACACGAATTGATGAAATACTACTTCATTTAATTCGTGTCCATTGTTATTATTGTAGCAGCATAACCGAGTTTATTTACCCCATTTGCCAAATAATTCTTCTGCCTTTTTAAACCTGAAGTCAAAAATGCCATGGAGTTGTTTATTTACAAACAATGTGTTGGCAATATCACCCAGAAACCAAAATGGTAGTTTGTAATGAATTATATCCGTCATTTCCACACCGCCGGGTATGGCTTTAAAATGGTGTTGGTGGTGCCACATTATGTAAGGGCCAAATCTTTGCTCATCCACAAAATATTTACCATCGCTTACATGGGTAATTTCCGTCATCCAGTATAATGGAATGCCAGCTATAGGTTTTACAGTGTACTCAATAATTTGCCCGGGGTACATGGTTTCGCCATGGTATTTACTCAATATTTTAAAGCCAAGATTAGCTGGTGTAATATCCTTGAGGTTATTGGGGCGGCTAAAAAATTCCCACGCTTTTTCTAAAGTAATGGGTAGGTTTTGTACGGTTTTAAAGGAATAAACTTTTGACATATCTTATTAACAAGGGCACAGCAGAAAAGTTGATTACACAGAATAATAGTGTGCGGAAAAGCCAAAAGCGACTTCTTATTTCTGAATAATTACCAGCGTTCCCGGCGTAATCATTTTAT
>JAYUOV010000046.1:0-6362 GCA_043760535.1 Chitinophagaceae bacterium | reverse complement strand
GCAGCACATATTGAAAAGCAGATGTAGTTGCAGTTTTTTTATCTGCTAATTTAAGCGTTTGAAAACCTGATACCTGGGCAAGTTTATTATTGGTATTGTAAGGGCTATTGCTACCAGTAAGCTTGAATAATGTTATACTGTTAGGTAACGAACTTTCTTTTAAAACACTAATACCATCAATCTGCATCATTTGGTTATCGTTACTTAAACCATAAGGTAAGTAACGCCCATCTTTAGGGAAACCTGGCACTCCATCTATCAATTTTTCGGCATACTCTTTGGGCATTATTTGCTTAATAGATCCAGAGTAAGGCAGCATAGTTTTACAATCAATGGCCAGCATCTGAACAGATACTATTTTACCACCGGATACATTTTGCTCTTTAAGCTGGCAAGCAAGCGGTTTAGACCCCTCGTAATCTGCTTGCAGGCAATGATAAAATCCCAAAAAACCGTACATTTTTTTTGTCTGCCAATTAAAAATAGATATTTGGCTTTGCAAGTTGCGAAACATGATGCTATCCCGTTTTACGGATGGGTATAAATGGGAGAAACTGGTTATCAGGTGTTTAAATTCTGGAAAATTTGTCTTTAATTTTTTTAAAAAAAAAGCTTTATTGGCAATAACGGTGGTTAAAAATTGTTTTGAAAATGTAGCTAATACTTGCCTGGTTTTGTAATTGGCAGTATCAATTAAATTACGAAGAGAATCGATTTGTGGCTGCCATTTTTCAAAAGATGTGAGGCTTAAAATAGCAGCCGCATGTTCTTGTAAAAGCCCATAATCCTGGGGTACATCTATGCCAACAATTTTGAACTTTCCGGTAGCAGGCAATTGCATGAAAAATGCACGTAGTTGTTCAAATTTTTGATAGTTTTCTTTGTTTGCCCATTGGGCATTCTCGTTTTTCCAGCTGGCAAAAACCTTGTTAAGCCAAGCGCTTTTACCATCTTTTAAATATTGGTTTAGCATCCATGCCTTAGTTGCATCCACTTCTGCTATGTATAGCCTAACACCTGCTTTTTTATGCAATAACTTAAATAAGCCAATGTCTATTGACTGTGGTAAAGCAGATCCGTGGTTTTCGCCAAAAAAGAAAAACTTGTTATCGAAAAAATCCTGTGTAAATAGAAGATTATCAACAGCAGACGTAGTTATTACCGCTTTGTTTTTACTAATAAATTCGCTTTCAATGTTTGTTTGTGCCTGGAGCCAAATAGTTGTAATCAGCATTATAAAACCTAAAACCATTTTATTTTTCATGTAATATTTTATTTTAAAAAAACTTGCAGAAGATTTTTATTTTCTTTTTTTAGCTTGTTTTAATGGGTAAATAACTTTGCTTTCCATGTTCCTATTGCTTGTTAAATAACGTTTTAGGCACAATTATTTGGTTTGTAGGTAACGTTACTGAAGCTAAAATGTTCTACACATTACCCGCCAATACTTTAATAGTAACTAGCAGTTGTTATTCATGCCTCAATGTATGTTCGGCACTATACACCAATAAGTAAATAACGGCTCAAGGTATTTGCTTAGGCCCAACAGTGCGTAAATCAGTGAAGGTATTGATGGCTGTGTAAAATTGTTTTTCAAACCTTTTAACAAACATTCTATTGTTCAAAACTTTGGCCGCCTATTTTTGCAAAAACTATAGAAAAATGAATCTTTTGAAACGTATTTTTTTGATGCCAATCCTGTTGGTAACGGTATTTGTATCGCAGGCACAGCTTAATCTCAACGAAACCATGCCGGTAGATGCCAAAGTAAAAATTGGCAAATTACCCAACGGGCTTACCTACTACATTAGGCAAAATAATAAACCGGAGCAAAAAGTAGAGTTGCGATTGGTAATAAACACAGGTTCTGTTATGGAAGACGATGACCAGCAAGGGCTGGCACACATGGCCGAACACATGGCCTTTAATGGTACCAAAAATTTTAAAAAGAACGACATCGTTTCTTTCTTACAAAAAATAGGCGTGGGCTTTGGTGCAGACTTAAATGCCTATACCAGTTTCGACGAGACCGTGTATATTTTACCCATACCTACCGACAAACCCGAAAATCTTGAAAAAGGTTTTCAGGTGTTGGAAGATTGGGCGCATCAGGTATCTTATTTAACCGAAGATATAGAAGGCGAACGGGCTATTATTTTAGAAGAAAGCCGCCTGGGAAAAGGTGCACAGGATCGGATGTTTAAAAAACTGTACCCCAAACTTTTTGCAGGTAGCAAGTATGCCAGCAGGCTTCCAATAGGTATAGATAGTATTATTAAAAACTTTAAGCCCGACGCCATCCGCAGGTTTTATAAAGACTGGTACAGGCCTAACCTAATGGCAGTAATTGTGGTAGGCGACGTAAATCCTGCCAAGGCAGAAGAGATGGTAAAAGCACACTTTACCCGATTAACAAATCCGGCTAATGAAAGACCCCGTGAACTGGTAAAAATACCAGCTTACACCACCACCGATGCAATGGTGGTTACAGATAAAGAAGCCACACAAAATGTATTGTTTTTGCAAAGTAGTACCAGACCTTCCACTGCTGCTACCACTATTGGCGGCTACAAAAATGATATCATAAAAAACATTTTTCTTACCATCGCCAACCAGCGTTTGGAGGAATTAACCCAAAAAGAAAACCCACCATTTGTGTATGCTGGTGTGGATTTTGGTGAGTTTGTGCGTGGTCACGAATCGTTTGGGGCCACAGTAGCCAGCGGTACCGGCGACCCTAAAAAAGCACTAGCGGCTGCACTAGAGGAAGTAGAACGTATTAAACGTTTTGGATATACACAAACCGAACTGGATAGGGCCAAAAAATCGGTAATGGCCAATATGGAAAGTTCTTTTAAAGAAAAGGATAAAACAGAATCGGGCAATTATGTAGAAGAATATATCCGCAACTTTTTGTCGCAAGAAGCAATGCCAGGTATTGCTAAAGAGTTTGAATATTATACCGCTCTTTTGCCCGTTATTACACTCAATGAAGTGAATGCAGTAGCCAATAATTTACAATCGGATCCCAATTATATGCTAGCATTAACTGGTTCCGAAAAATCGGCAGCTAGTTTTCCTTCAGCACCAGATTTACTGGCTACCGTTACATCTGTGGTAAATAATAAAAGCTTAAAAGCTTATGAGGAAAAGGCAATAGCAGCATCACTTTTAGATAAATTACCTAAGGCTGGTAAAGTAGTAAAAGAAACCGCAGACCCGTTAATGGGTACCAAAACGTGGACACTTAGTAATGGCGTACAGGTAACCATTAAAAAAACAAATTTTAAAAACGATGAACTGCTTTTAGGCGGAAGGCGTGCTGGCGGTTTGGGCAATTATGGCCTGGCAGATAAATTCAATTCTCAATATGCTTCTACCGTGGTGGCCACGATGGGTCTTGGCAGTTTTTCGCCTACAGATTTGCAAAAAATATTGGCAGGTAAAGTGGCTGGTGCTACTGCCAATATGGGGCCAAACTCTGATAATTTTAGCGGCAGCAGCAGCGTAAAAGATGCCGAAACCATGTTTCAGTTGCTGTATTTAAATGCTACGGCACCACGGCTAGATACGGCATTGTATAAATCATTAGCCCAAAGGGCAAAAGCCCAAATGGCATTTATGATGGCCAACCCACAAACCGCTTTTTCAGATACTTTAAACAAAGTATTGTACGCAAACAACCCAATGGGGCCCGAAGTGCCAAAGCCAGAAATGTTTGATAAGATAAACGTAAACCGTGCCCTGGAAATTTACAAAGAGCGTTTTGGCGATGTAACCGGAATGCAATTTGCTATTGTTGGTAATTTTGAAGAAAAGAGCTTAAAGAAACTGGTAGAAACCTATATAGCAAGTTTGCCTGCAAGTGGTAAAAAGTTTACTTACAAAGACAATGGCGTACGCCCTGTAAAAGGAAAAGTAAATCTGAACTTTACTAAAGGCGAAGCTGATAAGAGCCAAATAGTAGCCATCCACTCTGGCGAAATCCCTTACACAGAGGATATGAGCTTGAAGGCAGATGCGATATCTGAAATACTAAACATTAGAATTATAGAAGAATTAAGAGAAAAAATTCAGGGCATTTATGGCGGTGGAATGAGCGGAAGCCTGCGTAAAATTCCCTACCCAAGTTATACTTTCAGCATAAACCTGCCTTGCGGCCCCGAAAAAGTGGATACGCTTTTATATGCTATGAACGCAGAGATAGCGGCACTTAAAAAAGATGGCCCGTCTAAAGAAAATCTGGATAAAGTAAAGCAGCAGTGGCTGGAGCAAAATAAAACTGCTATGAAAGAAAATGGCACCTGGCTGAACCAGATATTGGAGGTAAAATTTCCCGGAACGGATAACAAGCGTTTTTTACAATACGAGCAATATGTAAAAGCTTTAACACCAAAACAAATACAGGACGCTGCCAACACTTTACTTAATAATAAAAATGTGGTTACAGCTATTTTACGCCCCGAACCTAAGTCTGCCACAGCCACTACCACAACACCTGCACCAAAAGCGGCACCAAAAGCGGCACCCAAATTAATAGGCGACCGTAAAGTGGATGTGCAAAAAATGCTAGAATTGCCTGCGGCAGAATTTACAGTAGATGTGTATGATAACGGAGATATTGATGGCGACATTATTACCCTTTATTACAATGGGCAGCAGGTAATGAGTAAGCAATCGCTAACAGATAAGGCAGTAAGTGTAAAACTAATGGTAGATGCTGCAAAAGATAAAAACGAACTGGTAATGTTTGCAGATAACCTTGGTGCAACGCCTCCAAACACAGCATTGGCCATTATTACAAGCGGTGGGCAGCGTTTCGAGGTTCGTATTAGCAGCGATACCACTAAAAGCGGTTCTATACAGTTAAAGGTGAAGAAGTAAGGGGTTTGGTTGATTAGTTGATTGGTTGATTGATTGGTTCATCAGTTTGTAGGTTGTCTTTTCTCAAATTATCATTTAAAGAACTTTTGCAATTTTAACCAACCTCGAAAACCATGTATCCAACACCCAAAGAACAATAGAACGAGCGACCCAATAAACTAATCAACTAATAAACCAATCAACCATTCAACTAATCAACTAATCAACTAATTTGCAAAACTAAAATTATTATACTATGGCAACTTACAATGATCTTGAAATCGATAAGTATTACCTTATTATGGAAGGGGAGCATGGAGAGGTAGATCTTGTTTATGTATTAATGCAAACAAACAATGCCGTTTTTTTAGAATTAGAAGACGGAGAAGAAACGCTGGTTTGGAAAAAGAAAAACGATTCTATTTTTGAAATTGTAGATGAGCTTACAGAAGATCAGGCCGATTTGTACGAAAGCATCGCCTATAACGAAGAAGACGATGAGGATTTTGATTGGGATGATGATGAAGAAGAGGACAACGGTGTAATTCCTATTCACAACTGAAATTGAAAAAGCCCTCCTTACGAAAGTTTGGAGGTTTTTTTTTAATGCTTCGTAATCGAAAGCGGTATTTCTTTCTCCGTAAGTAACGCTGTTTTAAAGCTCATAATATTTCTTGAACTTTTACACAGTCTAATCTACAGCGTCCTTTTTACCAATTGCCAATGCAATTTCGGTTTGATTGTAACGCTGCATTTTAAATGCCCCTTATAGTATATCTTGTTCTTCGTTTATATAATTCAATATTTATAACTTTTAGTAAAGAAACCAATATAAAGAAGTATATCTATTTAAAGGGAAATGCGAGAAATCCCTTTATCCTTTGAATGCAACGACATTAAGTTGAGGAATTCGATTTTTTAAGAGCCGCATCGTGGCGATATTTTGGTAGTAAATTGAGTAAATTGTTAACCAAAGCCCCTTTGTGGCGACACATTTTTATTGAAAACCTGGATAAATGTCGCCACGATGTGGCTATGACAGACCTTATAATCATATCTCTACCAAAGTATCGCCTCACTGAGGCTTAACTTAATGACATTGCCTTTGAATGGATAATATTACAATTGTAAAACCTTAGAAGTAGCATTTGTAACTTGCATCTAAGTATGAATTGGGCTTCAGTTCCGGGCTTGTCAATCCAAAAATACGCTGTTTGCACAAAGCCCCATAAGATAAATGAAACGAAAATAGTATTAGTAACTACGTTTTTTGTTGGTAAAATCAATAATATAAACCTTACCAATAGGGTGATTTGAGGCCATATAAACCGATTCAAATTGGTTTCTCCGTGACCCCCCAAACGCAAAAATGCCTCGTAAATTATTTATTTACAAGGCATTAGATGTGTTAAAAGTGATTCCGCTGGGACTCGAACCCAGGGCCCATACATTAAAAGTGTATTGCTCTACCAACTGAGCTACGAAATCAGCCATTCCTT
>JAYUOV010000045.1:0-2281 GCA_043760535.1 Chitinophagaceae bacterium | reverse complement strand
CCCGGCCGGTGCTGGTTTGTTACTTAATTTTCAGTAGCGGGGTTTAAAGAAGTAAAAAACCATTTAAAAGCCGCTCCCCCGTTTGGCACCAGGTTGCTAAAAAAACACTACTGACGCTCTGTTAGCTTACAGAGTGCCTAAAATATTGGCAGCTTCCGCTGCTGTATAGCGTCTATTCTATTAATTTATTACACATTCACTACTACTATAATTGCAGCTTAAATTCAGAACTCCTTACCCTTTGATCTGAAACAGCTTATTATTCGCAGTCTAAAAAGCCGGATAGTAGCAGCCAGTTGTACGGAGTCCCGTAATGCTACGGGATTTACATCGTTCGCCAATGTCGCTCCATCAGGGCACGGCTTTCGCTGGGTTAAAAAAAGAAAAACTACACAATCAAAACTGCTAGAGGTAAAGAGCTCTTAAATTACTATAAGCGGTTATGCAGTTGCCTTAAGTAGTAAACTTTATTTTTATTGCTAGATGAATAATTTCCATTTTTTACAAAAAGAAAACCTACAACTCCAGTAAGTCCATTACTTTTATAGACAATTATTTTTGTAATTAAAAAAAAATTATCATGGCTAGCAAACCACTACATTTTGAAACCCTGCAAATACATGCAGGTACCGAGGCCGACCCGACTACCAATGCCAGGGCAGTTCCTATTTACCAAACCAGCTCTTTTACTTTTAACAGCAGCGAACATGCGGCCAACTTGTTTGGTTTAAGGGAATTTGGCAACATCTATACCCGCCTTATGAACCCCACTACCGATGTGTTTGAAAAGCGGGTGGCTGCACTAGAAGGTGGTGTAGGTGCTGTGGCTACCGCCTCTGGCATGTCGGCCCAGTTTCTGGCATTGCATAACCTGTTATTGCCAGGAGACAATTTTGTTTCTTCCTCATTTTTATATGGTGGTAGTTACAACCAATTTAAAGTATCGTTTAAGCGTATCGGTGTAGAAGTTCGTTTTGCCGAAGGCGATGATGCTAAAAGTATTGAGTCTAAAATAGATGAAAAAACCAAGGCCATTTATTTAGAAACAATTGGCAATCCTGGCTTTAGTATTCCCGATTTTGATGCCATTGCAGCCATTGCCAAACAGTACAATATTCCGCTGGTGGTAGATAATACTTTTGGTGCGGCCGGCTTTTTGTTTAAGCCTTTTGCACATGGTGCCAATGTGGTGGTAGAGTCTGCTACCAAGTGGATAGGTGGCCATGGCACCAGTATTGGCGGTGTAGTAGTAGATGGGGGTAATTTCAATTGGGGCAACGGAAAATTTCCACAGTTTACCGAGCCAGACGAAGGTTATCATGGCATGAAATTCTGGGAAATATTTGGCACCGATGGGCCCTTTGGCAACATTGCATACATTATACGGTTGCGGGTTTCTGGGCTTCGCACCTGGGGGCCTTCTATGGCACCGTTTAATTCATTTCTGTTTATTCAGGGGTTAGAAACCTTATCGCTTAGGGTGGAACGCACAGTACAAAATGCCTTGGCACTAGCCACTTGGTTAGAAGCACACCCGCAGGTGGAGTATGTAAATTACCCGGGATTGGCCAGCAGCAAATACCACGAACTGGCTAAAAAATATTTAACCAATGGCTTTGGAGGTGTGCTATCTTTTAAAATTAAAGGGGGTAAAGAAGCGGCAGATAGTTTTGTGAACAGCCTGCAACTGGTAAGCCACCTGGCCAATGTAGGCGATGCCAAAACGCTTATCATCCATCCGGCTACTACTACCCACGAACAGCTTAGTGAGGCCGAACAAATATCGGCTGGCGTAGAGCCCGGGCTGCTCCGCATATCGCTGGGCATAGAGCATATTGAAGATATAAAAGACGATTTGCAACAATCGTTTGAAAAGGTGGCGGGCTGATAATAGGTAGTCTCGCCACGCAGGCGGCTCCTTCCGAGAAATATAAAAAAGGCATCCCGGCACTATAGCCAGGATGCCTTTTTTTATTGCAATCTTTTTCTGTTAGCCTAATAAGCCAGCATGGCGTCTATACAAATCAAAAATCCTACCATCCTATCATCCTTAAAAATCCTAGTAAATCTTATCCTGCAAATCTGTGGCATCCATTACGGCCTGTTCATCAAAAACATTGCCTTTGCTGGCTATGGCTTCTCTCAGCACATCGTTAATGGTAATTACGGCTTTAAAATAGGCATCGTCGAACACAATCAGGTAGCGGGTTTTGTGGGTATTGAGCATGTTCATGCAGTATTCTACGGTATCGGTAACTTCTACTATCGGCAGGTTGGTACT
>JAYUOV010000044.1:0-6384 GCA_043760535.1 Chitinophagaceae bacterium | reverse complement strand
TTCAAAGTTGTCTGTGGCCAAAAAACCGCACTGATTTTGTGCCGCAGTTATTACCCCCGCAAAGCTGTTGCGGCTGCCTACGGCATCTATGCTTTGTATAATCGCCTTGTTACCTTCCACATTTACCACCACTGCATTTAGCGTAAAAGGTGCTTTGCGATATGCCAAATAAGATCTTGCATTTTTTACCACCAAAATTTTACCAGTATCGGCCATGGTAAAGGGCCGTTGGCTGCAGGTAGCTTCCCAATTTAATGTGGTGGCATTGTAGGTAGTAGTAATGCCGCATAGCCGCACAAAATCGGCCTTAAACTGCGGAAAACTGCTGATATATACCACATTGGTATCGTACAATTGAGGCCTGCCACCTTCTTGCACCACATAATACCGCCGGCTGTTTTGTGCATGGGTATTGTTACAAACCAGCGCACCGCCCAATAGTAAAATAGACAAAAAATATATACGTATGTGCATAATAATATAGTAGTGTTAAGTTAACTATGCTTTGTCGCAGTTCTTCGTGATTTGTCAGTGGTGAGACGTGAGTTTGCCTGCCTAATCACCGACACTTTAAACTTAACATAGCAGTAGTATATACACCCCGATTTAAAAAAATGCCTGGCAGATTAAAACCCCAAACCCCAAACCCCTAAACCCTAAACCCTAAACCCTAACCCCAAAACCCTAAACCCCAACATCAATGCTTTACAAACCACCTGTACTGGCTGCCATTGTATACAAAACTGAGTATCGACAGCGAATTGGGTGCGGTACTCAATTCGAGGCTACTGATGGCGGTTCCACTACTGGTGGTACTATTGGCCGGAAAAGTTATAACCCGGCTACCCGTGGCATCCTGTTGCAGTTCTATAATGCCGGTACTACCGGCAAAAACGTTTTGGAGCGAAAGCGTAATATTGGCCGTGAGCGTAAGCAGGGCCACATCGCCCCTTTCTATATCCCAAATAACCATGCTACCACCTGGTATCAGCGATTGGGTGGCGGTAGATTGGTATTGGCACCATATTTTACCATTGTGCCTAAACAGTGTATTGTAGCTGGTATCCATTACCAATAGCCCTTTTGCAGGTGTGGCTATTGCAATACGGGTGCTGCTATCCATCCGGGGTATCAGCAAGCCTTTGTTTCCACTTACATCCAGCAGCGAACTTGTATGTGCCGGGGTGCTGCTGGTATTAATGGCTACGCCTTGGGCAAAA
Organism: Chitinophagaceae bacterium; assembly: GCA_043760535.1. Classification (GTDB taxonomy): domain Bacteria; phylum Bacteroidota; class Bacteroidia; order Chitinophagales; family Chitinophagaceae; genus JAZKFT01. Next base: position 5,164 of record JAYUOV010000044.1, on the reverse strand, counting down.
CAGAGATTTGTCAGTAGCAAAAAGGCTACCGAAAGAAGATGCTTTTTCATATATGTTAGGGGGGGTTATTGCTTTGTAAAAGCCACAGGGTTTTCAACTGGCTTACCCTGCATGTCGGTTATGGTAAGATAATAGATGCCCTTGGTTAAAATGTTCAGGTTTTCTTGCAAAATGTTAGCACCATTGCTCAATTGTACCGCACGTTTATAAACCTGTCGGCCTGTTTGGTCGGTTATATTTAGTTGTGCTTTTTGGGGAACTGTGCTCGTTACGGATAGGGACAGTAAATCGTTTACTGGGTTGCCGTTAATGATAACCCTGCGTCCACTAACCGTAATGTTACCGATATTAATAATATTGCTAAAGCTGCTTTTTCCATCTCTGTCTATTTGTTTTAGCCTGAAAAATTGTCCTGTTGAGAATAATGCAGGTGAAACAAAAAAATCATAAGCCAATATATTCTGGCTATTACCATTTGGTGCTTTGCTTGCTACCTGACCAATTCTTTGAAATTGCGTTCCTTCTGCACTCTGCTGTATCTCAAAATGCTGGTTGTTATGTTCGGAATAGGATTGCCAAAGAAGACTAATGAAACCACTACTATTGATATAAGATAAAGGAGATAGATTCACTGGTAGAGGCTCGTTCAGTTCGACAACGATATTATCTAATACTGTGGAATTTCCGGGATAACCCTGTTTATCCTGATGATTGAATCCAATGAAATAATTACCACTTACAATTGGGTTTAGAATTTTCGTAGCGGTCAAAAGTGAGGTATTTGTTATAGTACCCGTAAATATCAGATTTGTCATACAAGTATCTGCAGCACAGGAGCCAAAAGACACAGAAAGTATAGGTGCTGATACAGGGTCAGGATTATCAGAACTATATTTATAAGTTATTTTGTAAGATTTTGCTGCATCAAAATACATCATGGGTAAATAAAACCAATGCGTACCATTTAGGTATGGAACATCAACATATACATACAGACCAATGTTGGTTGAACCACCTGTTATCCATTTTTGAGGACCACCATTATCTGGATAAATGGTTTGGTTAATAGTACATGGAGGCAGGTCAGGGGGCGTGCAGGATTGGAAATCCTGTGTGTACGGCAAATTTGCTGGCAAAGTGCATTGAGAATTGGATTTATTTAAAGTAGTGGCAAATAGAATTGTAGATAATAAAGTGAAAATTTTCATACTTGGAATTGATTTAAAAATGTTGTGTTGGCAGCGTGTAAAAATTATGATAGACTAATTCTGGCATTATTACAATTGCCCCAAATTTAATTTCACTAAGATGATAATAAATAAGCCATTTATGACCTAATTTTTTTTTAATAACAAAGTGAATGTTGCTTTGTGAAACAACGACGAAACGAAACTTATTTAAAAGCCTTTGGTTCACACCTTCGTTTAACCCGCAAATCTTTGAAATTCTCCAAAGAAAAATTAGCTTATGAATCTGAAATAGAGTTGCGCCAAATTGGGAGAATAGAACGCGGCGAAATAAATACTGGTCTATCCACGATTGTGTTGATTGCTGAAACGCTTAAAATCGATGTGAAAGAGCTTTTTGATTTTTCCTATTGAGTCATTAAAATTTGAAAGCCCCAATTCGTAGCAAAGCAATACACCGTCTCAAACGTGATTACCCATCTGTATTAATCTCACAAAAAAGCCCCCATTCTTTCGAACAGGGGCCTAACCTCTAACCATCAAAAACCAACACCCGGCCACACTTATTTCTCGTTCCTGAACACCACCACATTGTCAAACACATCTACCAGCACCGGTTTGGTTTTGTCTATATCGCCTGCCAAAATCCTTTTGCTCAGCCTATTGATTATTTCCTTTTGTATCAAACGCTTTAATGGCCTGGCACCAAATTGGGGGTCGTAGCCATTTTCTGATAAATAATCCAGGGCGTAATCGCTAAACTCCAACTGTATGCCATTGTTGGCTATCAGGTTTTTTAAATGGTTTAACTGGATGGTTATAATGCCCTTTATCTCTTTCTTCATCAGCGGCTGAAACATGATAATTTCATCCACCCTGTTTAAAAACTCTGGCCTGATGATCTCTCTTAATAACACCGTTACTTCTGCTTTTGTTTTGGATACCACTGCATTGATGTTCTTCTCGTTTACATCTTCAAAATTGGCCTGAATAATATGGCTGCCGATATTGCTTGTCATGATGATGATGGTGTTTTTAAAATTCACCACTCGTCCTTTATTGTCGGTCAGCCTTCCATCGTCCAGCACTTGCAGCATAATATTCCACACATCGGGGTGTGCTTTTTCTATTTCGTCCAACAGCACCACGCTGTAAGGTTTGCGGCGAACGGCTTCGGTAAGCTGCCCACCTTCATCATAACCCACATAGCCCGGGGGTGCGCCTACCAAACGGCTCACCGTATGCTTCTCCTGGTATTCGCTCATGTCTATCCGTGTCATCATGTTTTCATCGTCGAAGAGGTAATCGGCCAGGGCTTTTGCCAGTTCTGTTTTACCCACACCCGTGGTGCCTAAAAAGATGAATGAGCCTATCGGTTTTTTCGGATCCTGCAAACCTGCCCTGCTGCGGCGGATGGCATCGGCTACCGCTTCAATCGCTTCCTCCTGCCCTACTACCCGTTTGTGCAGTTCGTCTTCTAGGTTCAATAGTTTTTCCCTTTCGCTTTGCAGCATTCGGCTCACCGGTATGCCGGTGGCTTTGGCCACAGCGTCGGCTATATCTTCTGCATCCACTTCTTCTTTAACCAGCCTTTTGCTATCGGCATATTCGTCCAGTTCGGCAGTGGCTTTGGCTATCAGTTCTTCTTCCTGCTTCACTTTACCGTATCTTATTTCGGCCACTTTTGCATAGTCACCTTCACGTTCGGCACGTTCGGCTTCCAGTTTAAGGCCTTCCATATTTGCCTTGGCGGCCTGTATTCTTTCTACTATTTCCTTTTCTTGTTTCCACTTGGCTTTTAGTGTATCCCTTTCTACGCTTAGCAGCGAAATGTCTTTACCTAACTGCTTCAGTTTGTCTTCGTCGTTCTCTCTTTTTATCGCTTCTCTTTCTATCTCCAATTGGCGTATTTGCCTGTCTAGCTTATCCAGCTCTTCGGGCATACTGTTCATCTCCAGCCTAAGCCTGGCGGCACTTTCATCTATCAGATCAATAGCTTTATCGGGTAAAAAACGATCGGTAATATAGCGGTGGCTTAATTCCACAGCGGCTATAATTGCTTCATCTTTAATGCGTACATGGTGGTGCGTTTCGTACTTGTCTTTTATACCACGAAGAATAGAAACCGCATCTTCCACACTCGGTTCATCTATCAATACTTTCTGAAAACGGCGTTCTAAAGCCTTGTCTTTTTCAAAGAATTTTTGGTACTCGTTTAGCGTGGTGGCACCAATGGCCCTCAGTTCGCCACGAGCCAAAGCCGGTTTTAAAATATTGGCTGCATCCATGGCACCTTCGCCGCCACCGGCACCTACCAGCGTATGTATTTCATCTATAAATAAAATGATTTGGCCATCGCTGTCGCCTACTTCTTTTACCACACCTTTCAGCCTTTCTTCAAACTCTCCCTTGTATTTGGCACCGGCTATTAACTGGCCCATATCCAAAGCATAAATAATTTTGTCTTTCAGGTTATCCGGCACATCGCCGTTAACGATCCGCATAGCCAAACCCTCTGCTATGGCCGTTTTGCCCACACCTGGCTCACCCACCAAAATGGGGTTATTCTTACTGCGGCGGGTAAGTATATGCAGCGTTCGGCGTATCTCTTCATCACGTCCTATTACCGGGTCTAGCTTACCAGCCTGTGCCATTTCGTTCAGGTTTTTGCCGTATTTGTTCAGGTTATTAAACTGCGTGGATGAGGTCTGCGAATCAATGGTGCTGCCTTTGCGCAAATCTTTAATAGCAGCTATCAACCCCTTTTCGGTAAGCCCGGCATCTTTTAACACCTTCGACGAATTATCGCTGCCCTGCAAAATGGCCAGTAGCAAATGCTCCACGCTTACAAACTCATCGCCAAATTGCTTTAGGTTACTACCGGCTTTTAGCATGGCAGTATTGGCATCCCTGCCGATGGTTTGGGCCGGTTCACCGCTTTTAATTTTTGGCAATTTCCCAAGGCTTTCCCCTAGCTTGGTTTCCACAAAATTTACATTGGTGTTGTTCTTTTTCAGCAAATATTCTACCGGCGAATCCTCGTCTTGCAGCAATGTGGTGAGTATATGCTCGGTTTCAATATTCGGGTTCTGATTATTGAAAGCCAGCTGTTGCGATTTCGCAATGGCTTCCTGTGCTTTGATGGTGAAATTATTTAGGTTCATAGCTATATTTTTTTTGCCACTACAGACGAAGGAAAAAAGGGTCACTAAGATTTTTTGTGTTCCTTTCTGGCTTTATTATTGGTGGCGATTTTTTTATTTTGAGCCAGGCATTTGTACTACTATGAAGCGACATTGGCGACGCTCCATTCATCTGATTGCTACTATTGGGCATCCTTAAACCATGCCAGGTTTCATTTGTCCCAGCCAATTCAATTACATTAAATCCATCTTCTTAAATTACCTGCTCCATTCACCTTCTCAAACCACAATCCAATACCAGCAAATCAGAAACTATGTCAGCTAAAAGTATTTTCAACTGCCGCAAATGCAGTATGGTATTGATTTTCATGGCATTATTGCAGGCAAAAGATGTATTGTAAAATTTAAGGCGTTGAAAGGATTGGTGGCGGAACTGTTTGTGTAATAAAACCGGGTTTCATTATATCCCAATATCTACGAATGAAGATTGTACATTTTGTTGAGTAAAGGTTACGTTAGCCACCTGAACTTATAAAGCAATCCAATCCATTTATTACGCCGAAATTTTTTACATCATAACATTATCAAAGGTTATTAAGTAGTTTTTTATTTTATTCCTAATTGGTAACTATTCAGTCTTCAAAGTAGCTATAAGTTTCAATGCATGTAAAATGTTTTGACCTGCTTTATTGGTGGTGTCTATTATTGACCTGAGTGTTGCGAACACGTTTGCACTTTCAAGCGATTTAAATTGGCCTGATATTTTTTGTTTTACTTTAATATTTCTGATAGCCCTTTCTGAGCCATTGTTATCTGGTGGTACATTAGCTTGTT
>JAYUOV010000043.1:0-2286 GCA_043760535.1 Chitinophagaceae bacterium | reverse complement strand
TATTAGTTGGTATGATGGGGGGCGTGGTTTGGTATTTTGTAATATATCCGTTTAAAGTGGCCAAACGCAGTGCTGCACTGGCACCCGATCCTGTTCCTCAACTGATGACCGTTTAGACTATGATAAAAATTACTGGCATTATATTTTTCTTACTGCTGGCTGGCCTTTGCCTGCCGAAAAATAATGCTTTGTGCCAAAATAATAACGACACATTAGTGTCAGATACCTCCATCTACAGTAATCAAGAAGTGGCACCGCCTGTGGAGGAATATATTGATGAAGATGAAACTACTGAATCAGGAGAAGCAATTATAGCGGTGCTTAAAAGCATTCCGGCAGATTCGTTACAGGCTTTAAAAAGTGATAAGGGTTTTGCTTACATGGCTCATCTGGATAGTTTGCTAAGGGCTGCACAAAATGCTAAAAATAAAATGCCTGAATTAAGGGTGCCGGTAAGAGATAATTCTATTTCATTCTGGGATTTGGATATTGTAAAATATCTATTCTGGGGTATTGCTATTGCTGTTGTAGGGTTTATTTTGTTTAGATTATTTAGCGGCGAAGGGGGCATGTTTACCACCAATAAATCGCTTGCAATACCGCAGATAACAATTGATGAAGATGTGTCGGAAAACGATCTTGAAGGTCTGCTGCAAAAGGCCATCCGTAACGGAAATTACCGGATTGCAGTACGGTATCAGTTTCTTAAAACCCTAAACAGACTTGGGGAAAAAGGTATCTTGAAATTGAGTGCCGATAAAACCAATTATCAATACGCAAACGAAATGCAAGGCAAGCCTTACGCAAACAGTTTTGCCAGGCTTAGCCTGCAATACGAGTACGTTTGGTTTGGCGAATTTGAATTAAATAAAGAGCAATTTGAAACGGTGCAAAAAGAACACCAGCAGTTTTTAAAAGCGATATGAGAACAGGCAAAAAAATAATGAATCAATGTTTGTTACTGGTACTAATAGCAGTAATGGCGGCTGCCTGTGGTAGTGGTGGCGATGCACCCAATCAGGGCATCCCGCCTATGAAAATGACGTTTTCTATTAACGATAAAAATCCGATGGGATTGTATGTGGCATACAATATCATCCGTATGGCTTTTCCGGATTTTAATATGGCTAAAAATAATAAGCCATTCAAAGATTTTTTTACAAAATTTACCGAATACGATTATACCCGCAGTAAGAATGTCTATACCATCATCAGCAAACAATTTTACCCCAATGATGATGATGTAGAAGCCATGACAGATTTTGTAAGCCATGGCAACATATTATTTGTAGCCTCCGATTCTTACGACGAAACCTTTCTGGACAAATTTCATTTACAGGCAAGTAACAGCACTGCATGGATGCAGCAAAACGGTTATCAGATAGATATGGAAGAAACCGGAGTGGAACTTACTGATACTGCTAGTTACGGAGCTACTTCGCAATACCGTTTTTTCTTTTTTCCGCTGAATGGGGTTATGAAAAGGGAAGTGAGCTTTCCTGCACAGGAGATAGTACGTGCCGGTAGTAAAGTGCCGGGTGCCGTAGTGTTTAAATATGGTAGTGGAAGGGTTATTGCGGTTAGCAATGCCACGGCTTTTACCAACTATTTTTTACTCACAAAAAACAATTACAATTACCTGCTGCAATTGCTTGGTTATGTTCCTTCCAATGCTACCGATATTACTTGGGATACTTACTACAACAATACCGGAAGCAAAAGAGATGAAAACTTTTCGGCCTTTCAGGAATTGATGAAACACCCTGCACTGGTGTGGGCATTGTGGCTATTAATTATTGGTGGGTTACTCATTATCGTTATGGCATTAATACGCAGGCAAAGAATGATTCCGGTGGTGAAACCGAACCTAAACAGCAGTGTGGAGTTTGGCGAAACTGTGGCAAGATTATACCTATTAAAAAAAGATAATAAGAATATTGCCATGAAAATGATTACCTATTTTTTGGAGCAGATACGTAGCAAATATTATATTGGAACCGGTACACTCAACCACGAATTTGCCCAAATGCTTACTGCCAAAAGCGGTGTGCCATTAGACAAAACAAAATTACTTTTAAGAACCATCGAACAGTTGCAAAACGAAGACATAGTTACCGATTACATGTTGCTGGATCTTAACGGCCAGTTGAATCAATTTTTGGGTTAGTAAGTTCATTGGTTTAATAGTTCACAGGTTCACAGGTTCACAGGTTCACGGCCGGTACGGCTGAACGAGGCGTTCGATGTGCTTGGCGAGCACGTCCATTTCGATGTTCACCACATGAC
>JAYUOV010000042.1:0-19720 GCA_043760535.1 Chitinophagaceae bacterium | reverse complement strand
TACGGGATTTACAACGTTAGCCAATGTCGCTCCATCAGGGCACGGCTTTCGCTGGGTTCCACCGAAATAATCCACCGATATTCATCGGGGCAGGCGGGACAGGCAAAAAAAGAAAAACTACGCAATCAAAACTGCGAGGGGTAAGGAGTTCTGAGGTTAGGTTGCTATTTTCCCATGCTTATCAATAGTCGCTCTAAAAGCATCATAAATAAAATAATTTCAAAACAATTCTGGGGCTTTGTTAAATAAGCAGTTGGGTGGTGTAGTATCCTGTAATATTCGCATCTATTACTTTTGGGCGATGAACATCCTAACCCCCGCTACCTGAGCAAAATACATGTTAGCCTCGCTGTATTACACCACCACCAATTACATGATCGCCTTCATAAAAAACAGCACTTTGGCCTGGTGCAATGCCTTTCACGTTTTCATAAAATTTTACGTTGATGCGGTTACCATCGGCATTGTATAGGTTAGCCAATGCGCCTTTGTCTTTGTAGCGAATTTTGGTAATGGCTTCCAAACCGTCGGTCACGCCATCGTATTTAAGCCAGTTAATACCGGCAACAATCATATCGCTGCGATCCAAATCGTCTTCTTCGCCAAGAGTTACGGTATTGGTTTCGGGGTCTATATAGGTAACGTAAGCAGGTTTGCCAAGGGCAATATCAAGCCCCTTGCGCTGGCCAATAGTATAAAATGGATAGCCTTTATGCTGCCCTAATCTTTTTCCGGCTTTATCTATAAACCAGCCACCGGCCACCCGCTCTTCAAGCCCATCCACACGGCGTTTCAAAAAACCACGATAGTCATTATCTGGCACAAAACATATTTCGTAGCTCTCGGCTTTTTTAGCTAATTCGGGGTAACCATAATCTTCTGCCATTTTGCGTATAGCTGATTTACGGTAGCCACCCAAAGGCAGTAAAGTACGGGCCAATAAATCTTGTTGCAAACCCCAAAGTACATAGCTCTGATCTTTGGTTTCGTCCACACCCTTGCTGGTGTAAAAGCGGCCATTGGTATGCTGGTGAATATTGGCATAATGCCCCGTGGCAATAAACTCACAACCCATGGCATTGGCACGTTTTATCAAGGCCCGCCATTTTATATGCGTATTGCAAAGCACACAGGGATTGGGGGTACGGCCGGCGATGTATTCTTCCACAAAATTTTCTATTACAAAATCGCCAAACTCTTCCCGTATATCTAAAATAAAATGCGGAAAGCCATGCTGTACCGCTGCCATCCGGGCATCGTTAAAACTATCGAGGTTGCAGCAGCCGGTTTCTTTTTTGCCCTTGGCACCGCCTCCGCTTGTGGCATAATCCCAGGTTTTCATGGTAATACCAACTACCTCATATCCTTCGTGGTGCAGCATCAAAGCCACAACCGTACTATCTATACCGCCACTCATCGCTACCAGCACTTTTCCTTTCTTGCTCATAATTTTTTGTTTGTCAATATTTAAAAGCCATTGGTCAATTGTTAGCAGGTCGTTTAGAAAAAGTAAATATGCTAATGACCTTTAGCCGAACAACCGGATGACTCATAGATAGCGGGCAAAGGTAAAAGAAAACAGGCCCGCAAAGCAGGCTGGTTTTTGTTGTTTGTATTTAAACTTATTGCAACCTTTTAGCCCTCCGATCCCTAAAAGGATACCTTTCTGTAGTCTTTCATTCGTATGTACAAAGTTTTGATGAGCATCATTTTTAAATGCACCCATTCTCGCAAATCTTGTCTGAGGCACTTTTCCCCGTTCATTTTTCCAAAAAAATAAAAATTGTTTTGTTAAAATCTTTGTTAGCGATACGCTTGTTTTGAGTTATCCGTTTCTCTAAAAAATTCATTATGCGGCTACTATTTTTCGTTTGTATCATCCTCATCATTTCATTCTCTACACAGGCTCAAAAATATACTACGGCGGCAGGTGTCAGGCTAGGTACCGGCATAGGTATTACCTTACAGCAATCTCTTGGGGGAAACAAAACGCTAGAAGCAATCGTACAGAAAGGTGTCTTTAACGACCTTACTACGGTTGCCGTTTTATTAGAACAACACCATAAAATATTTTCGAAGGGAACCAATTTTTATTTGGGTGCCGGGCCGCACTTTGGCCTGTATGGCAATAGCATTAAAAACGCAGGTATTAAAAATGCAGTTGGTGCATCTTTCATTGGCGGACTGGAAATGAGGCTGGGCAAAATGCTGCTTTCTTTCGATTACAAACCTTCGCTAAACCTGATTGGTGGCAATGGGTTTTTAGATAGCCAGGCAGGCATTTCGCTGCGTTATATTTTTATAAAAGCCCAAAAGAAAGAACAGAAATGGATGTTCTGGAAAAAGAAAAAAAACCGACAATAAATAAGCCGGATAACAGGCATATTTTCTATTAAGCTACCATCATATCATACACTACCACCTTTGCCCATAAATGGCTGTACTTATCTATAAAAGCTTTGTGAATTGGGTGTTCCTGATATATTGCCTGGGCTTCGAGTGAAGCGAAATATATCAGTTCGCTTACGTCGTAACTATTATCCACCACTTCCCTTTTTTCGGTAGGGGCAGGTGCGCCTATCAGCAATTGCTGCATTTCTTTTATTGTACACAGGGTTCTTAACCCATCCATTAATTGCTTACGATCGACCTCAGAACCGGCGTTTTTTAGCCAGAAAAAAACATGGTGTACGATAGTATTGGCGGGCTTTTCATCCATTTGGCTTACAATTGAAGGTGCAGCTACTACCACAGATGCTGTAGCAAGAAACTGGCGGCGGTTAACATTTGACATCTTTCTTAAATCGGTTTGTAAATGTAAGTTGCCTTTTTGAAACAGGGTGGAACAGGTTTCATTAAATTGTAATCACCTTTTTATAGTCATCCCAAATACAAATTGCAACATCCAAAACAATACTCATTCATTAAAGCATCATTCGGCAAATAATTTAGTTTGGGGTTCTAATTATTTTATTATAAAACAAATACTCTTGTTAGCTATTAGCGTATTGGTGGTCAATTTTTCAGATGCCCCATTGTTAAAAAGATTGGGTGACAATGCAAAACGTAAGCTGGAACAAAAAGCGAATGAAAAATAGATAAAAAATAAACGATGCTGTTGACGGCAATGGAATCACAACAGACAAATCGAAAAAGACAAAGAATGCTGGGACATCCACCCCGGAAGGTGATAACGTGAATGAAACTGGAAAATCAAGTTCATCCGGCTTTGGGGCGTATTCCAAATTCGATTTTATAGGCGGCGACAAAGTAGTGGCTTTCGAAGATTTTAGCCAGGATAATGTGGGCGATTTTCCCGACAAATGGAACACCAATGCCAATGGCGAAATTGTAAACATCAGTGGTAAAACCTGCAATTGGCTGAACCTTGGCAAGGATGGCGTTTTTTTACCAGAGTTTATTAATGCGCTGCCCGAAAACTTCACTTTCGAATTCGACCTGGCCTGTTCTCCTGAATTTTCATTTTACAGCACTTTTGTAAATGTGGCATTTGCCCAAATGAAAAATCCTTCAAAAGATTTTACCCAATGGAAGCAATACCGCAACGAAGGCCGTACCGGCCTAAATGTTGGCTTTCATCCAAAAAATGCAGGCGGTGCCCAGGGAATGACCTATTAAAATGTTTTTGACAATGGAAAAGAGGCAATGAAAAACGAAACCGATCAGGCACAGTTTCATGCTGGCAAAAAACTTTTTGCCCATATAAGCATCTGGCGGCAGAAACAAAGGTTGCTTGTTTTTATCAACGAAAACAAAGTGTGGGATGTTCCCCGTGCATTTGATGTTGGCAATAATTACAATTCAGTTGTTTTTCAAACCGGTGGTTTCCACAGCGATAACGACAAATATTATATAGCCAACCTGCGCCTTGCATCCGGCGCACCCGATACCCGTAATAAACTGATTACCGAAGGCAAGTTTGTAACAAGCGGCATTTTATTCGATTTTCAAAGTGCCGTTATTAAGCCCGGAAACTATGGCATTATTAAAGAAATAGCCAATGTACTAAACGAGGATGCCGAAGTAAAAGTGAAAATCATTGGCCATACCAGCAATGATGGCGATGCAGCCGCCAACCTGGAATTATCTAAAAAACGAGCTGCAGCGGTTAATAGCATATTGGTAAAAAACTACAACATCGGCGAAAGCCGCTTAACCACCGACGGTAAGGGCGGTGCCGAACCGACAGACAAAGGAACAACCGCCGAGGCCAAGGCCAATAATAGAAGGGTGGAGTTTATAAAACAGTAGGAAGTGGATTCATAAAAAATCCCAGATTGTAAAGTCTAGGATTAAAGGCAGTACTTAAATAGCAAAGATTACTTTTGATAATGGAACAACAATATCAATAACTATAACAAAATAAAATGTGTAGATCGTTTTGTACAATATTTTTCTCCTTTTTTACAATAATAACCTTTGCACAAAATAATGGCTTAGTATTTTCAGGTTACTTTTCACAAGGTTATACTAAAGACAAAGTATTTAAGAAAACTATTGTTATCAAGCCTATAGGTAATGATTTATCTTTTGAAACGAAATATTTTTTTTCAGGTAACCTTTCCTATTTCTCAGATTTGAAAAAAAATATGTTTTACAAGTTGGGGGTAGAACTTAGCTATGATTATGTATCGAGAAAGGCACGCAATTTAGATGCAAGTGCACCACTTAGTACTTTCAACTTTAATGCATCAATAGGTAAAAAAATTTGGCAACAGCCTAAACAGCATTTTTTTATACAGCAGGGTATGCGGCTAGGTTTTATAGTAACTGAAAATTACAAATTCGGCTATTCCGATCTTAGAGTTACTCCATTAGATACTACTGGTTACATTTATATCGTTTCTATCTACCCATCAAATAAAAAGCCTCGAATAAGCGGTACTACTTCTTTTGGTTATCAAAATCATTATAGTAAAATTTGGGGGTTTAATGCTGCCCTGGAATTTGCTTACGACATTAATAAACCAAATGAAAATCGCATTACTATGGAAGAATTTCAACCCGGGTTTAAACCTACATTTCTAAAAAGAAGTTCGGACATGTATAATCAGGTTACTTTTGGTGTAAGGGTAGGAATCATAAGATTTCTAAATAACTAAACCCTTTAACAAAATAAAACAAAAAAATCCCGAAGCCACGCAGCTCCGGGATTTTTTGTTTGCATTAAGATGTATAACCGTTACTTTTTTTGTGCCAGTAAGGAGAATACTTGCACTAGAAATCAAACAAAGCATCAACCGCCGAGGCCAAGGCCAATAACAGAAGGGTGAAGTTTATAAAGCAATAAGCTTACCAAACCAACTGACTATTTCTTGATAGATTCCTTATAAAGAATGTTACCATCTTTATCCACCACCTGCACCAACATTTCTTTAGGGGTGAGTGAAAAAGCCATAAAACCATTGGCCGATACCGCAAATTTTCCACCATCGGGATGAAGTATCGTTTTGGTAAGTTCTGAGCCGGAACCTGAAACAAAATAATGGGTAGCACCTTGGGGCTTTATATATTGTAAGTTATGCTCATGGCCACAGATATATGCATCTACTTTGTACTTTTCAAAAATTGGCCTGAAAGAGGCATTCATTTGTTTGGTATCCATAGAATTGAGTCTTTTGCCCCCCGTATATAATGGGTGGTGCCCAACTACAATTTTCCACCTGATGTTGGGGTCTTTATCTTTTAATACAGCTTCCAGCCACTTTTTTTGTGCCGTGGTATCCTGGGTCTTTACGTTTTCGGCATGTTCGGCACTACTATAATATTGTGTAACAAATGGAGAAGTATCCAGAAAAACCACAAGTGCCTGTTGGGTAGTATCATCATCCATCGCTATTTTTTTAGCATAATACCGGGCAGGCATTTGCCATCGGCGACTGATTTTGGTATAGTCAATTTCGGCCTGCACATTTCCTTTATAATCATGATTGCCCAACACAACATACCAGGGATTTTGAAGCGAATGTGCCGTATAAATATTTTCAAAAGAAGCAATCCAGCTATAATCCTGTGTGCTGGCAACACCACTTGGGTAAAAATTATCGCCTGTTATGATAAAGAAACCAGCATCCATTTCTTTTGCAGTAATCCCCATCTGAACCGCCACCTCTCTTTGCATATACTCGCCATTCCTTCCAAAATCGCCCATGGCCAAAAAGTTAATTGCATCCTTTACAACTGTCAGTTGCTGTTTTTTAACGCCCTTATTTATTTGGGCCAGTAAAATTTCAGCCTGTGTACAAATGGCCAGTACTAAAAAAAGTTGCTTCATATTTTTATTTTCAAGAAACGAAAATAAGTATTGGAGCATTGGCAGCGTTTTTCAATTGTTACCAAATTGCAACCTCTGTATTACCGAAAGGTTAAATAGTAATTCATACAGTTGGCAGATGCTGTTGAAAAGTAATTTTCAATTTTATTTTAACTCACAATTGCAGGATTCAAAAACATGATGTTTAGAAAAATTTCATTTCCCCTGATTTGCCTTTTGTCTCTTGTGGCTAGCAGAACGTTTAGCCAGGATACAGCTACCGTAAAAAAAGTAAAGCCGCCACAGGCTGAGCGTAAGCCGAATGTGCTATCAAAATTGCTTCGTGGGCCATACCTGCAAGTGGCCACCAGTAATAGTATGATAGTAAGATGGCGCACAAATACACTTAGCAGAAGTGTCGTTCATTTTGGCGAAAGCCTCAATCAGCTATCAGCTACTACAGAAGATTCAGCACTTACGATAGAGCATATAGTAAAGCTTACAAATTTAAAACCACGTACCAAATATTACTATTCTATTGGCGGCGGCCTGGGCGATACTTTACAAAAAGGCAGCGAGAATACCTTTGTAACATTACCGTTGCCTGGTACCGAAGGGGCATACAGAATTGGCGTATTCGGAGATTGTGGCAATGGATCGGCCAATCAGTTAAGTGTACGTAACCAGGTGGTAAATTATCTGGGTAAAGACAAGCTTATGGATTCATGGATACTACTGGGCGACAATGCCTATTCAAGCGGAACAGATCCTGAATTTCAGGAAAAGTTCTTTGATGTTTACAAGGATGTTTTTTTAACCAAATACCCATTATATCCTTCGCCGGGCAACCATGATTACAATGACTTTTATCGCTTTAAAGCCACTGCCCAGGCCACACACGATGTTCCCTATTATAAAATCTTTTCCATGCCTGTTAACGGCGAAGCCGGAGGCGTACCTTCTAAAACACAGGCATTTTACTCTTTTGATATCGGCAACATTCACTTTCTTTCGCTTGATTCTTATGGCAAAGAAGACAATACAACAAGAATGTATGACACTGCTGGGGCACAGGTACAATGGATAAAAAAAGACCTGGAAGCATTTAAAAACACAAAGCGGGGATGGGTGGTAGCATACTGGCATCATCCACCATACACCATGGGTTCGCACAACTCTGATACTGAGACCGAACTGGTAAAAATAAGGGAGAATTTTATTCAGGTGCTGGAACGCTATGGAGTGGATCTTATTTTATGTGGCCATAGCCATTTGTACGAAAGATCTAAACTAATGATGGGCCATTATGGTGCAGAACCCACCTTTAATGCAGGCCGGCATTACCTGGATACATCTACTGCTTTATACAATGGCAGTAAAAATTCTTGCCCGTATATAAAAAGCCCTATTACTAACAAGGGTACAGTTTATGTGGTTACTGGTAGTGCAGGTGCCTTAGGCAAATCGGAAGATGCATATCCACATAACGCAATGTATTATTCTAATTACAGTGTAGGAGGGGCCTCTATGATAGAGGTGCAAGAGAACCGGCTGGAACTAAAATGGATTTGTGCCGATGGCGAAATCAGGGACAGTTTTGTGATGATGAAAGATGTAAATAAAACAAGTACAATCAATGTAAAAAAAGGTGAAAAAGTCAATCTAACAGCCTCTTTTATAGGAAAATACAGTTGGGAGAAGACAGGCCAAACCAGCAGGAGTATAGAAGTATCGCCTACAAAAAACACTACCTACTCGGTAAAAGACCCTTTTAGTTGCCTTCAGGATATTTTTCATATTGTGGTGAGCCGTTAAAAAGTAACAGCTAACATAATGATTTTAAAATATAAGGATTTTATCGTAAAAATTATTGTTTAACAGAACAGCAAATAATACTTAATACATTCATTTTTTTCATAACTGCAACAATTACATAATAGTTAGTTAAGGATTGCTTAACCTCTAAGATAAGTGAGTCAAATACTTTTGCTGCTCAACATTTAAACCTAAACTCACTTAAATGAAACAAATTTCTATGTGGCTGCTTTCGGCCATTTTGATACTATTTTTAGTATCTGGCTACAGCCAATCCAGAACGCCACTTACGGGGAAAATAAAGGATAAATCGACTGGCGAATTTTTGGCAGGTGCTACTATTCAAGTAAAAGGCACTTCCGTCCGAACAGCAACAAATGCCGAGGGTGCTTTTCAAATTGTGAATATGCCAGAGGGGAACCAAACACTTGTGATATCCTTTCTCGGCTTTGCCGATAAAGAAGTGGCAGTTACGCAAGGCGGTACCATATCATACATTGAAATGGAAGGAAAAGTGAATGGGCTAAAGGATGTAAACGTAACAGGGCTGCGCCGCAGCCAGCTACAAAGCATCAGCCTAAAAAGGCAATCGTTGAATATAAGAGAAGTAATTACAGCAAACGAAACAGGCCGCCTTCCGGATATCAACGTGGCAGAGGCCACACAACGTGTTTCTGGTGTATCTATTGAAACAAACAGGGGCGAAGGCCAATTTATCTCTATTAGGGGCGTTCAGCCATCACTTAACAATGTTACGCTCAACAATACCACTTTGGCCTCTACTACCAATAGCCGTGCCACGGCCTTAGACCTGATGCCTACTGAAGTAATCTCAAGTATTGAAGTAATAAAAAGTAACACACCCGATATGGAGGCCAATGCGATTGGTGGCACAGTAAATATTAATACCATCTCTGCATTCTCCAGAAGCAAGCCTTTCTTTAATTTTTCATCTGATGGTATAGTACAGCCGCAACAGGTGGATCTTTCCGGATTTGATAAAACAAGACTTCCATTTAGAACAGCTTTTACTGCCGGTAAACTTTTTGGTAAAAAGAAAAATTTCGGTGCAGTGGTTTCAGCTAATTTTTTCAGAAGAGACTTTAGCTCCTCTATCCTAGATCCGGATGGATGGGTATGGGACAAATTCTTTTACCCCAACGAAATTGAACTTCAAATAGAAGATATAGAACGTGACAGGTTGAGCTTTTCAGCAGATTTTGAATTTAGGCCTACAGCCAATAATTCTATTTATCTAAAAACGTTATATACCAACACGAAAGAAATTCAGAAGAATTCAGAATTTGAACTAACCATGCAAATTGGTTCTGCAAGACCGCTTGACCAAACAGAATATACAGGTAGGTTTGCCCGTGGTTCAGGCGAACTTGATCAGGCCTTTACCGATGAAAAGGAGAACTTGTACAGCTATACATTGGGTACTAAAAACAGGTTTGGAAAGCTTTCAACAGATATTTATGGTACATTTTCTAAGGCCACTACCAATCTTAATAATTTTGATGCCACATTCGAAAATCCTACGGCTACCGAACCCCAACTGTCTTTAAAATATAATACAAAGCCTTACTTTTTTGAAGTTTTACCAGAAAACCCTGCTTTTGCCAGCGATCCTGAAATTTACAAACTTAGAAACCTAAACTATACCACCGGTACTGTAAATGAAAATGTGTATGAAATAAGCGCAGACCTGAGGTACGATACCAAACTGGGTAAATTTCCTACCTATATTAAATTCGGGGGCAGGTACCGGGACCGTGGTAAAGTTGTGGACCAATACCGGGATGCTTACGATTTAAGCTTTGGGGGAGTTACAATACCCAATGCCAATGGTTATTCATTGACCCCTTTCTATTTCCCTGTTTCGATACCTGCACAGGGCGGGGCTAGCCCATTTGTACATGGTGTGGTAAATAAGTTTAAAGATTTTTTTGATGTATCAGCAAACCGTAATAACCGTTCAAAACTGATTTATGACACACTTCAATCGCTTACAAACTCTGTAATAAGAGATCTTAACAATAGCGAAACCGTAACTGCAGCTTATGCAATGGCAGTAGTAGATTTTAAAAAAGGAACCCTTATAGCCGGTGTAAGAATGGAGAACACCCGTACAGAGTCGAACAATAAAATAGCTTCTACAGTTAGTGGTAAGCTAACGGTTGGTAATAACAAAACCACAAATACTTATACTAATTTCCTACCGTCGCTCCAGCTAAAATATAATATCAGCAATGCTACCCTGGCACGTTTTGCCTGGACGAATACCATCGGCAGGCCCGACTATACCCAGCTTTCGGGCACGGAGCGCCTAACGTTTGCTGCCACTGCCAATCCTGCAATTTTTACAGGGTCGTTGGTGCAGCCTAACCCTAATCTTAAACCGTACCTGTCCAGTAATTTCGATGTATCCCTGGAGCATTACATAACTAAGGGCGGCATTATATCCGTAGGCGGCTTTTATAAAATTATAGACAACCAGATTTATACCATCAGCGATATTTTAAGAAATACAACCTACGATGGTAAAACATTTGAGCAACTGAACGTTTCCCGCAGCAGTAATGCAGATGAAGCAAAACTATATGGCCTTGAGTTTTCTTACGATCAGGCTTTTACCTTCTTACCTAAATTTTTCAACGGGTTTGGCCTAAGCCTCAATTTTGCATTGATAGGATCTAAAGTAGCACTGCCCAACCGGCCTAATGAGGATCTTCCGCTATTTCGCCAGGCAAAAAATGTTTACAATGCCGCTTTGTATTATCAAAAGAAGGGGTTTGAAATTCGCCTGGCCACCAGCCACCGGAGTGCCTATCTAACCGAAGCTGCCAACCCTGCCTCTTATGTTGCACCTATTGCAGCCGGTATCCGCATCAGCGAGTTCGACAGGTATGATGATGCCAGGACCACCTATGATTTTTCGGGTAGCTATGCGTTTCTCAAAAATAAAATGAAAGTGACCCTACAGGTACGTAACCTTTCCAATACGCCAGAAAGGGGCTACCAGGGCAATGAGAACCGCTATGACCGCCACGACCTTACTGGCCGAAGCTTCTTTATGGGCCTGTCGTTGAATTTATAAATTTTGATTTTCGGGTTAGATCCGCGTAGGAATTTAAGTTCATTTATCATAACACTCCCCCACCTCAAAAACCATCATGACCGGAGAAGAAATGCCCCGGTTTTTTTTACAAAAAAATTACAGCCATAAAAAATCCCGGAAACTAAAAGCCCCGGGATTTTTTTATTGCTTTAAGAACAATTGAGATTAAACGATCTCAACATCGGCACCAGCATCTTTCAGCTTGGTAGCTATTTCGTCGGCCTCTGCTTTGCTTACGCCTTCTTTAATTGCTTTAGGGGCACCATCTACTAGGTCTTTAGCTTCTTTCAGTCCAAGACCTGTAAGGTCTTTAACTATTTTAACTACGCCCAATTTAGCGGCACCTGCACTCTTGAGAATTACGTCGAAAGCTGTTTTTTCTTCAACTGCAGCGGCCACTTCGCCTACCGGGCCTGCAACTGCAGCAGCAGCGGCTGGCTCAATGCCGTAATCAGCTTTAAGGATGTCGGCCAGTTCCTGTACTTCTTTTACGGTAAGGCCTACTAATTGTTCTGCGAATGATTTTAAATCTGCCATTTTGTTTGTGTTTTTTACCGCCTTCACAGCTTTTGCTCCGGCGGAGGATTATAAAAAAATTTACGAATTACGATTTGTGATTTACGATTTGCTTGGGAAGCAAGCTGCAAACTATTCTGCTGGCTTCACTTCTTCAGCGTCGGCGGCAGGTGTTTCAGTTGTAGCTGCAACTTCGGCTACGGGTGCAGCTTCTGCTACGGGTGCAGCTTCCACTACAGGAGCAGTGGCCTCAACGGCTGGTGCAGCCTCAATAGCAGGCGATGCTTCGGTAACAGGTGCAGCGGCTTCTACAACTGCAGCAGTCTCTGTGGCAGGGGCAGCTTCAGCGGCCGGAGCTGCAACTTCGGCAACAGGAGCCACTTCTTCTACTACTGCTTCTTTGGCAGCATCTTTGTTTAGCAAGGCAGCAATAACACGTTGAGCCGGGCTTTGCAGCAATCCAATCAATTCACCAATCAATTCGTTCTTGGTTTTGATTTTGGTTAATGCAGTTAGCTGATCGTCTCCGATGAATAAATCTCCATTGATAAAAGCAGCTTTCAAAGTAGGCCTTTCGCTTTTGCTAGCCTTACGGAAAGAGCTAAGGATAAGGGCTGGTTCTTTAGGATTGTCGCTAAACATTAAAGCGGTAACCTGATGTAAAGAATCGAATACGCCTGCATACTTTTCAGCATCAAGACTTTCTAATGCTTTTTTTATGAGGGTATTTTTGGCTACCTTCATTTCTACCTGTTTGTCAAAGCAAACACCACGGAGGTTGTTTACCTGTGCCACAGTAAGGCTTTCGGTATTGGTGATGTAGAAATTGCTGTATTGGCTAAACTTGCCCTTCAGCACTTCTATCACTTCGTTTTTTTGAACTTTAGTCATGTTAAAATATTTTGTAGTTCCCGATTACTTGCCACTAGTTATTCGCTAATAGCCTTTTACCGGTTGCTGATAATTAGTGGATGAAAGATTTGGTATCAACAATAATGCCCGGGCTCATTGTACTTGCCATGCTTACACCTTTCAGGTAAATACCTTTGGCTGTAGATGGTTTCAGTTTTACAAGGGCAGAAATCAACTCCTGGCTGTTCTCGGCTAATTTTTCCGGTGTAAAAGAAATACGGCCTATTGAGGCGTGGATGATACCAGCTTTGTCTACTTTAAAAGCAATTTTACCACCTTTTACCTCGGTAACTGCAGCAGCTACATCATTGGTTACAGTACCTGTTTTGGGGTTCGGCATTAGGTTACGTGGGCCTAATATTTTACCCAGTTTGCCTATTTTTGGCATTACCGCAGGCGTAGCTACAATAACGTCAACATCGGTCCAGCCACCTTCTATTTTGGTAATATATTCGTCCAAACCTACATAGTCAGCACCGGCAGCAGTAGCAGCGGCTTCTTTATCAGGCGTACAAAGCACCAATACACGTTTTGTTTTACCAGTACCGTGTGGTAACGAAACCGTACCACGGATAGCCTGATCGGCTTTTTTAGGATCCACACCAAGGCGGATATGAATATCAACAGAACTGTCAAATTTGGTTGTGTTGATGTCTTTTACCAATGTTGTTGCTTCTTTAAGGGAGTACACTTTATTAGCATCAACCTTAGTATTGGCAACTTTTCTTTTCTTAGTAATCATTTGTCAATGTTTTTGGGGTTGATGAAATTAGTTTTCCCATGGGGCTTTACCGTCAACGGTTAATCCCATGCTACGTGCAGTACCGGCAATCATGCTCATGGCGCTGTTCATAGAAAATGCGTTTAGATCGGCCATTTTATCTTTAGCTATCTCTTCTACCTGAGCCCAAGTTACTTTACCTACTTTGTTACGGTTAGGCTCTTTAGAGCCTGCAGTAATTTTAGCAGCTTCCATTAGCTGTACGGGGGCTGGAGCGGTTTTGATAACAAAGTCGAACGACTTGTCGCCATAAACGGTAATTAAAACAGGAACAATTTTTCCTATTTTGTCCTGGGTTCGAGCATTAAATTGCTTACAGAACTCCATAATGTTAAGACCTTTAGAACCCAATGCCGGGCCTATTGGTGGTGCAGGATTGGCTTGACCGCCTTTACACTGCAATTTCACATAACCTGTGATTTCTTTTGCCATTGTAAAAATTTTTTTGGTGATAGCGTTCTGGCGTTTTGCCAAAACTCCCAATTTCAAAAAAGAACTTTTTGGGGCTGCAAATGTAGGGGGATTGAGATTACTGGCAAAGGGTGCATGAAAAAAGTTTTGGCTTTCGTTTGGGTTTGGAAAGCCTTTGGTAATAGCACCTTACTACAGCGTGGGTGATTCTATAAAAACACCTCTTTCCCGACGGGGTTTTCCCCCACCGTTGTTGCTGTTATCACCAACAACTGAATTCAGCCACTTTCTTATTAAATGAAGGTTTGCATTAATACACAGCTTGTTATTGCCCAAATAGGCACCGGATTCCTTTCCGGTGTATTTGCGACGTTACATCTCCAAAAATTGGAATTTCAGTCCCTTCTTGTATTGTGAAAATGAGCCCCTCCAGATTGTTTAGTTTTTAAATTCAATTTGTTAATTTTTATTAACAAGCCTGTTCATTGATAAACGGTAACAAGCTAATTTATAGCTACGTATAGTTTCGTACAACTAAATTGAAACCAATGCTGCCTTACAAAATGCTTGCTTTAGTTGTACTGTTTTTAAACACCTTTACAAATGCAATAGCACAAAAACCAGCACCCAAACAGTTAGCCGCCAAACGTGCCACCGGTCCCATTAAAATAGATGGAAAACTGGACGAAGCAGCATGGAAAGGTGCTCCCATGGCCGAGGGTTATACCGAGTTTAGACCTACTCCTTTTAAGAAAGAAGACCCGGCAAACCGTACAGAAGTTTACATGCTGTATAGCAATGAGGGCTTGTACATGGGCGGCTACTGCCACGAATCGAACAAGGACAGCATCAGCACCGAAATAACTGGCCGTGATGGCTTCGGAAACAACGATTTTATTGGTTTTATTTTCGACACCTATAAGGACAACATCAATGGGTTTGAATATTTCGTGACACCACTTGGCCAGCAGATGGATAGTAAAATGGCACCCAGTAATAATGGTAATGATGAAGATTTTAGCTGGAACGCTGTTTGGACAAGTGCTGCCTTAATTCACAACGATGGCTGGAGTTTTGAGATTTTCCTTCCACTTTCCGCCATCCGTTTTAGTACCAAAAATATACAGGACTGGGGTATGAATATTACACGCCATCGCCAAAAAACAGGACAGCAGGTTACCTGGAACCCTATAGACCCAACTGTAAACGGCTTTCTTACACAAGAGGGCTATTGGACCGGGCTGGAAAATATTAAGCCGCCGGTACGCTTGCAGTTTTCGCCGTACTTTTCTTCTTATGCTAACCACTACCCTTCCACAGATCCGTCTTTAAAAAACTGGACATCTTCTGTAAATGGTGGTATGGATGTAAAGTATGGCATCAGCCAAGCACTTACGCTGGATATGACACTGATACCCGATTTTGGCCAGGTACAAAGCGATAATCAGGTACTTAACCTAACGCCGTTCGAAGTAAAGTATAACGAAAACCGAGCATTTTTTACCGAAGGAACGGAGCTTTTTAATAAAGGAAATCTCTTTTACTCACGGCGGGTAGGCGGCGCCCCTATTCATTTGTACGATGTATATGGCAAAGTAAACAACAATGAAAAAGTGGTAAATAATCCAGGCGAAACCAAGCTGATTAATGCCACAAAAGTATCTGGCAGATTACAGGGCGGCCTCGGGATAGGCTTTTTTAACGGCCTCACTGCTGCTCAATATGCCACCGTGGAAGACGATAAGCAAAACCAGCGGCAGGTAGAAACCAACCCACTAACCAATTATAATATTATAGTACTTAACCAATCGCTTAAACATAATAGCAGCGTTAGTTTTTTAAACACTAATGTATGGCGAAGCGGCAAAGATTACGATGCCAATGTTTCGGCGGCGTTATTCGATTTTAACGACAAGCGAAACATGTGGAATGTAGGTGGAAAACTGGCCAGCAGTAATCTGATTGGCTACCTGCCCAATGGCAAAAACCAAACCGGCTACAGCCACGAACTGTATTTTGGAAAAACAAGTGGCAGGTTTAATTTTAATTTCAGTCAAAATCTTACCGATGGTAAGTTTAACAGTAACGATCTTGGCTATTTTACCATTAATAACTTTTTGGATCATAGCCTGTGGCTCGGCTATAAATGGATTAAACCAGGCGCTTGGTATAACCAAATCAATATGAGCTTCAATGCAAACTATTCACGCCGATTTAAACCAACCGCTTACCAAAATGCCAGTTTTAATTTTAATGTAAATGGCCAATTGAAAAACCTGTGGCGCCCCGGTTTTTTTATAGGCTACGAACCAAGCGGCAACGATTTTTATGAACCCCGAAAAGATGGCTTATTTTTTAAAGGATGGAGCAGTGCTTACATGGGCGCCTGGGTAGAAACTAATGAAGCAAAAAAATACAGCTTTTATACAGAAATATTTTACGTAAACCGTAGCTATTTCAATGGCTATAAATTACAATTAAACCTAAACCAGAAATACCGTTTCAGTAATCAGTTTTCGATAAGCCATGGCATTATGCTGGAGCCACAATACAATAATGTGGGTTATGCTACCCGTGGCAATGACGGTAATCCCGTTTTTGGCCGCAGAGATAGAAAAACAATAGAAAATACCTTGGATTTTAAATACAATTTCAATAATAAGGCGGGGCTTACCACCCGTGTACGCCATTACTGGAGTCTGGTAGATTACAAAGAGTATTTCGATGTGAAAACAGACGGCACTTTAATTACCAAACCCGGCTTTAATACCAACGCTAACCAAAACTACAATGCCTTTAATGTGGATGCAGTATTTACATGGCAGTTTGCCCCCGGCAGTTTTATCAATGTGGTTTGGAAAAACGCCATTTACGATTTTAATCGGCTGATAGACAATGGATACATTAAAAACCTAGGTAGCACATTAGATGCCAACCAAAACAATAATTTCTCATTTAAAGTGCTGTACTTTTTAGATTACCTGCAATTGAAAAAGAAAAAACTATCGTAACAGAAGGAAGCGTTACCACTTTAATTCGCCCAGCTTTTCAAGGGCGTACAGCATTACCGTTACGTGCAGCGATTGCAGTATTTTATTTTGCCGAAGCATCGTTTTTAATTCTTCCATGCTTACCAGCAGCACTTCTAGCTCTTCATGTTCGTCGAACGCCTGGCGGTGGGTAAGATGGCAACCCGTGGCCAAAAAGCAATACATCAGATTATTGGCGGTAGCCGGGTTGGGCGCTACTACAGCCACCTGCACTATTTCTTTACAGGTATAACCCGTCTCTTCCAGCAGTTCCCTTGTAGCGGCTTCCAGCGGATTGGTTTCATGGGCATCCATTATACCGCCGGGTACTTCTATGCTCCATTGGCCAATGCCGTAGCGGTATTGGCGCACCAGCACTACCCTACCATCGGTAGTTACCGGAAACACCGAAGCCCAATTACTATACTCCAGTACATAATAGGCGGGCATAATGTCGCCATTGCCTTTACGAACATGGTCACGCCTAAATTTAAACCAGTGCTCCTGTACCAGATATTCGGATGAAATTTGTTCCCAAGCTTTTAGTTCGGACATAATAACGTGGCATTTTTTTTTGAACCCAGCGAAAACTGTACCCTGATTTGGCGACATAGGCGAACGTTCTTAATCCCGTAGCATTACGGAACTCCGTTCGAATGTGGTAATGCTATTTGGCTTCTCCTTACTACCAATAAAAAATCTATTCTTATTCACTACTATCCGTGTCATTCGTATTTCTATCAACTCTAGCAGATAAAAGCCCGATAAAGCTTTACAGTAAAAGATTTCCGTAAAAACCGAATGTGCCATGCGACACCATTACAGCTTTGTAGCAGCACTATCCCATTAGCTAATAAAAGCATTACCAGCCCATTGTTTCTCTCAGCGATATAATGTGTGCTAGGTGGTGATTGCCATGCCAGGCATACAGGCCAAGTAAAAACCAAAGTGTTTGCTGCTTTCCGGTGGCGGAATGTACATAGGTACGGCTCCACTCTACGTCTTTTACAGCACTCATCAGTGCGTACATCCGTAAGTGGAGTGCATGTAATAAAGTAAGCGACACATTGATAGGCAACTTTTTTGTATCGTTCAGCTCGGCCCATAATTGCTCTTCGTAGGCTTTTACAATGGGGTTTTCTTCGGTGAGTGTAAGCTTCATGCGGCATAACGAATTGATGTGGCTGTCTGCCACATGGTGCACCAACTGATGTACAGACCATCCGCCATCTCGGTAAGGCGTGTAAAGCTGGGCTTCGTCTAGATTCTGCACCGCATCTTCCAGTAAATAGGGTAGTTGCTGCAAATCGTAAAGCCATTTATTCTTTTGTCTGTCGCTATATTCCTGTGGCTCATATTGGCCAATTGGGTATCTCGGGTCAATCATCTTAATTTAGAAATTACGAATTACGAATTACGAATTACGAATTTTTCCAGACTTACCAGATTGATTGGTGCTAAAAATAATCAACCAATTAACCAATCAACTAATAAACTAATCAACCAATCAACTAAATACCAATCAACTCCACTTCAAAAATTAAAGCAGCACCGCCTGGTATAGATCCGCCAGCACCTCTTTCGCCATAGGCAAGTTGGTGTGGGATAAAGAACTTGTATTTGCTACCAACGGGCATTAGTTGTAGGCCTTCTGTCCAGCCGCTGATTACCTGGTTTAGGCCAAAACTTAATGGCCGACCTCGCTGTACGCTGCTATCAAAAATAGTACCGTCGATAGTGGTACCGTGGTAATGGGTGGTTACTTTAGTAGTGGGGCCGGGCTTGGGGCCGCTGCCTTGTACCATTACTTCATACTGCAGGCCACTAGGGGTTTCTGTTACTTCGGGTCTGTTTTTATTTTGGGCTAAAAAGGCCTGGCCTTTAGCTATTTCTGCATCTAATTTCTCTCTACTACTGCTCTGTAATCTGTCGAATAAACTCATGGTCAATTAGTTTTTGTTTAATTGGTTGCTCGGTTCTTTTGTTAAACCAAGCAAAACCGATTTTTTTATTTTATTTAGGGGCTAAAGGTAGGGGTGGATTTATATGGATAACCCCGACAATCTTAAAAATTTTACACTTTACTACCTCAAATGACTCTAAACCTATTTTGAAGCTCGTTAATAAACCATCTTTTTGGGTTTTATAACACCTTACCCACCCAATTTTTTTATTTACGTGCTTATTTTTAGATGAATACTTTAAATGCTGTTCTTAAAGTATTGGTTAGCCGTTATTTTTCCGCACTTTTACAACAATGCATTAGAATAGCAAGCATATAGATGCCACAACTTATTTGTATAATTGTGGCACATTGCTTGAGAAGCCATTTACATTTGCATTTACGAATACAAACTATGTCATCATATTTTCAAAATAAAGTAGCAGTAATTACTGGCGGTAGCGAAGGGATTGGAAAGTCTTTAGTAGAAGCATTGCTAGCCATGGATGTAAAAGTGGCTACCTGTGCCCGAAACCAAGATAAACTGTACGACCTGATGCTGCAAAACCCCGGCAAGCCACTACATACCATGGTAGCAGATGTAAGTAATGAAACTGATTGTAAGCGTTTTATAGAATCTACCGTACAAACATTTGGGGGTATAGATATTATAATAAACAATGCCGGCATCTCTATGAAAGCATTGGTAAAAGATACAACGCTAGATACTTTACGCAGTGTAATGGAAATTAATTTTTGGGGTATGGTGTATTGTACAAAATATGCATTACCCTATTTAATAGAGAAGAAGGGAGATATTGTAGGCATCTCTTCCATAGCCGGCTACAGAGGCTTGCCAGGCCGCAGTGGCTACTCTGCATCAAAATTTGCCATGAATGGATGGCTGGAATCGCTCAGA